>JBFHKM010000030.1:0-23026 GCA_041595335.1 Sphaerochaetaceae bacterium | reverse complement strand
GTATCAGATATGAGTGATATGTTTGAAAATTCCAAATTTAATGGAAGTATTTCGCATTGGACAAATCAACCATAAAATTTTAAACAGTAAATATAATATAGGAAGCTTTAAATTAACTTTGGAATTGGGATATAAATCATTAATGAGATGTCCTCAGTATTAAGTTTGACTACTCCTATTAATACTAAAAAGGTTGAACTTTTTCTGTCTAATTTTCAATCCAATAATATGAGTTTAACAAAAAAAATAACACAGAACAAACTGTGTTATTTTTGAGCGTCTTAAGGGAATCGAACCCTCGTTATTAGCTTGGAAGGCTAGAGTAATACCATTATACGAAAGACGCATAAGTTGATTAGATAATAGTAAATGTTATGATTTTGTTCAAGAGGTTTTTTACAATTTTTTTTCATATTCTTATTTTCTTTTGTCATGTAAAAACCATATGTTATAATATATCAAAACATAGTAAAGATTTATTGCCTTCAAGTTGGAGTGATTTGAAAATAATATTTTTTGAGAAAAGTACACTGATACCTGTTATTGATTCAAAAAGTGTAAGGTTGAGCCTAAAATCTGTGTTTTATTGGAGATATTTATGAGTAATTCAATTTTTATTGCAGCAAGTATAGATGGCTATATTGCTGACAGAGATAATGGACTTAGTTTTTTAGACAGTGTTCCAAATAATGAAAATGATGATTTGGGTTACAATGATTTTATCGATACAATTGATTGTATTGTGATGGGACGAAATACCTATGATGTCGTCATTGGTTTTGGTATTGAGTGGCCTTACACAGTGCCTGTATTTGTTTTGAGCAACAACCTAAAAAGTGTGAGTGAGCAATTGCAAGATAAGGTTGAGATCCTTCATGGAGATGTTGAGGATGTTGTTAAATCTTTGCACAAGAGGGGATATGAGAATCTATATGTTGATGGTAAAGATGTTATAAGGCAGTTTCTTGAGAAAGATATGATTGATGATATGACTATAACCACAATTCCAATTCTTCTTGGATCAGGAATACCGCTATTCACTCCTATGACAGAGTCCAAGATGTTCAGCCTCGTGAATACAAAAGTGTACATTGATGATCTAGTTGCGTCCCATTTTCATCGAGAGAGAGACAGAGATTTGGACAAAAAAAATAACACAGAGTAAACTGTGTTATTTAAGAGCGTCTTAAGGGAATCGAACCCTCGTTATTAGCTTGGAAGGCTAGAGTAATACCATTATACGAAAGACGCATAAGTTGATTTGAGAATACCCAATGTTAGGCTTTTCGTCAAGTGGTTTTTTAAAAAAATATGCATTTAAAGTGTCTTCAGTAGTGTATTGTTATGATTACAATTTGTATTTACTTGTGGGAAAAAGGACTATAAGCAATTGACAATTAATGCTATATGTAGTTAATTCTAAATGTAACTTCTTCAAATGGTGAAGAAAAAATGAAATTATAATATTTTAAAAATATAGTGAGGACAATATGGGACAGCGCGGTGAAGTTTATTCAACAAAATTAGTTAAAAACGATAGAACTTATTTTTTCAACGTTAAAGAAAACGTTTATGGTGATTTATATCTAAACATTGTAGAGAGCAAAGGTGATTTAGAATCTAACAGATACATCAGACAGTCAGTTTTGGTATATCAAGAAGATATGGGTGAATTCGTTAGAGAATTCCAGAAATCTTTAGATTTCATCAAGAAAAATGCAAGCAAGAAAGAAGACTAGTCTTAGTTCTTTCTGATAAGCGGCAGGTATTGATACTTGCCGTATTTTTTTTGTACAAATTATAAGATTATTTTAAAACAGATCCATCTGTTTTGCATCAACTTTTTTGAATGTGAAAGACTTTCTGTGTATTGGACATGGTCCAAATTCCTCTAGCATCTGTCTGTGGAGTTTTGTTGGGTATCCCATGTGTTTTTTGAAGCCATATTGAGGCCATTTCTTATCGCATAGAAGCATGATTCTGTCTCTCTCGTTTTTAGCCAGTATGGATGCTGCCATGATCTCATGAACCTTTGAATCACCTTTCACTATTGCTTCACATCTAATAGGTAAATCTGGAGTTCTATTTCCATCTGCATATGCTATATCGATTGTACCACTGTAAGCTTCATTGACTTTGGTGAAAGCTCTTTTCATAGCAAGCATGCTTGCCCATAGTATGTTGATCTCATCAATCTCACCAGCAGTTGCAAAGCAAACTGCATAGGCAATAGCTTTTTCCTTGATTACTTTCTCTGCAATCTCTCGTTTTTTAAAATTGAGTTTTTTTGAGTCATCTAGAATCTCGAAAGGGAAATCTTTTGGAAGAATTACAGCTGCTGCGTATACAGGTCCTGCTAGGGGACCTCTTCCAGCTTCGTCCATTCCAACAATAACTGTTGGCTCTTTGACTTCCGTTTCAATATCAAATAAAGTATTAACTGCCATTTACAAACCTTTTAAAAAAGAATTGCCCTATTATAGTCAGTATTCGCAATAATAGAAAGATGCGACATGTAAAATGGTGGGTTTTTGTATCTGAATACATGCTGTTACCATAGTGTTTCTGTAATTATTGACACTGTTTTGATATCACAATGCTATTGTAACAATAAGTTTTAACTTATATTTGATATAATTCTTGTGATATATGCAGTTCGATTTGCTCTGTTTTTATGAAAATATGCCAGCAAAAAGCAAATTTTACAATTGGGTATCATGATTTATTGGTTAAAAAGTGATCACCTTGTGGGGCAGTAGCTTTAGGTAATTATTTTATTGCTGATTGTTTAAAAAGGATTTATACAATCTTTATTAAAACTTTTATTGAAGTATGCTCATTCCTAATTTGAAAAATAGTGAATGATATGTTATTATCTCGTTATTATAATTTATAATTATTTCTTGGAGATATCTTGTTTTTAAAAACGCTTGATTTAATAGGATTTAAATCCTTTGCTGATAAAACTCATCTAGATTTTAGTGATGGTATTACGAGTTTGCTTGGACCAAATGGTTGTGGTAAATCGAATATTGTTGATGCAATCAAATGGGTTCTTGGAGAGCAATCTACTAAAACACTTCGTGCTGGAAAGATGGAAGATGTTATTTTTAATGGTACTGATACACGTAAACCCCTGCAGATGGCAGAGGTCACTCTTGTTATCGATAATGAAGCACACCATCTCAACATAGAGGCAAGTGATATAGAAATCAGACGTCGTATTTTTCGCTCTGGTGAATCTGAATATTATTTGAACAAACAGAGAGTGCTGCTGAAGAACATAAGAGAGTTGTTCTTCGATACCGGTGTTGGTAAGAGTGCTTATTCTATATTGGAGCAAGGTAAGATTGACCAAATTTTATCCACTCGACCTGAAGACAGACGTTATATATTTGAAGAGGCAGCTGGTATCTCTAGGTTTAAAGTTCAGAGTAAAGAAGCTGAAAGAAAACTAAAAAAGACAGATGAAAATATTGCTCAGGTTGATACCATTCTCAGAGAAGTTAAAAGAACATATGAAACTAAAAAGAACCAAGCAGCAAAATGTATAAAATACAATGAGCTGAATAAGGAAAAGTTTCAATTGGAAGTTGATGTTCAATTATCAACAATTCAATCATACCTCTTGCTTCGCGATAGCAGTGATGAGAAGCTAAAAAACATAGAGATCGAGCTTAAAAATAAGCAGGCATCCATGAGTGGTCTTGATACTGTAATTGAAGAGATGAAGGCCAATCTGCAGAGCTTTGTTTCAAGAAGAATTGAAATTCAAACTGAATTGAAAAGACTTGAAGAAGAGCACAAAGGTAAGCAGGAGTTCTTGGGACTTCTATCACAGCATTATCGTGATGCTCTTATGAATAAAACAGCAGCCCTCGATAAAGCTGAAGCTATAAAAGAAAAGATTGAAAATAATGAAAGAGAGATAAAAGAGAGTGAGGCAAAAATTGAAGATCTCAAAGCTCAATACACTGATGTTGAATCAGATATAGAGAAATATGAAATCTCGCTTAAAAAAGCTCAGTCTCTGATAGTATCTCAAAATAATGAAATTGCAAATCTTGAAGCTAAAATTGATGAAGCAGAGCAGAGTTATACAGATCTCTCCTCTCAACTTAAAGACATCACTGATTTCATTGTTGTTCAACTTGAAGATAAGCTTGGAAAGAGCGGCTACAACATAAAAGAAAGACAGAGCATCAGAGATCAAATTGATTCAACTTTGAACCATATTGTTGAATCGCTTGAGAATCAAAAGAGCATGATAAAGCGTCTTTCAACTCTCGATTCAAAATCTCTGATGTCTAAAATAGAAAGTGATAAAGATGTTAACATTGACAATGTTAAGAAACTTAAGTTGCTTCTTGAAAAATATGATCTTGTAATTCCAACATTTATTGATGATTTCATCAAAACAGATGGCCTTGTATCTAGAAAAAGAACAATGGATGAGAAGATCAAAAATAATAGAAAAGATGTTTCTATAGCTCGAAATCAGATAACATATCTCAGAGGAGAGAATGAAAAGCTCTCCAGACAGTGTGAGGAGTTCAAGGAGAACATATATGATCTTCGTGTTACTCTTCAGCAGATTCAGGGTATGATAAATGAACAGAAAGCTACCATTTCTACCATAAAAAGGCAGAAGGGTGAGACTCAATTGGAATACAGTGATCGAATAGCAGAATCTCATATGGCTGAGGAAAAAGCCAATGAAGTACAATCGAAAATTGTTGAAACTCAAGAGGATATGGAAGAGATTGCCAACAGCGGAATGACTCTTTCTGAAGAACTTGGGCAGAAAATAACTGAGATTGAAGCTTTGAGTGAAGAAGTAAATATGAAGCAGAATCAAAAAACTGATTCATTCAATACTTTGAACAATATGAGGCGTGCTAAAGATCAGTTGGAAGTTCAGATAGAAGGAATCAATCAGGCTGTTTCAAATATCTACACCACATTCTTTGAGAACTATTCAAAGAGTTTGAAAGAATATGAGGGTAGACTTAAGGATGAGCTTGGAGAGACAAAGGTTCTTCGTAACAGGCTTGAAGAGTGCAACAAAGAGTTATCTCGTCTTGGATATATCAACCAAATGGCTGAGGATGAATTCAATGAAGCAAAACAGCAGTACGATTTTCTAAATGAGCAGATAAATGATCTTTTGAAGGCAAAAAGTGATCTAGAAGAGGTTGTTCAGACAATCACCTCAGAAAGTGAAACTAAATTCCTTGAAACATACAAACAGATATCGGTGAATTTCCAGGGGATGTTCAGACGACTGTTTGGTGGAGGAAGAGCTGAACTGAAGCTATCTGATCCTGATAATATTTTAGAGAGTGGAATTGAAATATTGGCTCAACCACCTGGAAAGAAATTGACCACACTGTCATTGTTGAGTGGTGGAGAGCGTTCTATGACTGCCGTTGGCCTGTTATTTGCAACATATCAGGTAAAACCAAGTCCTTTCTGTATTCTTGATGAGATTGATGCAGCTCTTGATGATAGAAACGTTGGTTTCTTTTTATCTGTGCTTGAAGAATTCTCGCAAGATAGTCAATTTATTATCATCACGCATAATAAACATACAGTAACTGGTTCTAGAACACTTCTTGGTGTAACGCAGATTGAAGCAGGTGTTTCAACTACTGTTAGCTACAAGATTGGTGTTGCACAAGGAGCTCCTGTAATCCTAAATAAGGAAAACAAGGAAGTAGAAATCGACTAAGGGTATGGGGCCCTAATTTATTTTACCTTGACAATTTGCTAATATGTGAGGTATAAATACACAGAAAAATCCCCCTTAAAATGAGATAAGTAATGTTTGAATCAATAAGTGAAAAATTTTCTGGAATAATGAGATCTTTTTCTGGAAAAAGTAAGATAACTGAAAAGAATATTGAAGATGCAGTAGACGAAATTAAAGTTGCTCTTCTTGATGCTGATGTAAATCTTCGTGTTGTACGACGTTTTATAAACGGAACTCGCGAGGAAGCTCTTGGTGAGAAGGTATTGAAAGCCGTTGATCCAGGACAACAATTTACTAAAATTGTTTACGACAGAATGGTAAATTTACTCAGCGCTGAAGAAGGCGAGGGTGAATTGAAGCTCAAAGGTCCAGATGTTGTATCATCCATACTTATGATGGGTCTTCAAGGTAGTGGTAAAACAACTACCAGTGCAAAACTTGCATTGAGATTTAAAAAAGAAGGACGTCGTCCCTTGATGATTGCAGCCGATTTAGTTCGTCCTGCAGCTATAACACAACTTCAAGTTTTAGGCAGTCAAATAGATGTACCTGTTTTCACAATCGATGGATGTAAAGATCCTGTAAAGGTTGTAAAAGAAGGTTTGGCATATGCTAAGAAGATGCAATACAATTCTGTAATTGTTGATACTTCTGGTCGTATGCACCTAGATGAAGTCTTGATGAAAGAAATTCAAGATGTTTCTAAAGCTTTGAACCCAGATGAGACATTATTTGTTGCTGATGCTATGACAGGTCAGAATGCAGTTACCATTGCAAAGGAATTCGAAAGTAAAGTTGGAATTTCAGGTGTAATACTTTCAAAGTTTGATAGTGATACCAGAGGTGGTGCAGCTTTATCTCTAAGATCTGTTGTAGGTAAACCAATCAAGTTTATTGGTGTTGGTGAGAAGATGGAAGATTTGGATCCTTTCTATGCAGATAGAATCGCATCTAGAATCCTCGGCATGGGTGATGTTGTATCTCTTGTTGAAAAAGCACAAGAAACAATTGATGAAGAAGAAGCTTTGAGATTGCAGGAAAAAATGAAGAAGAATACTTTCGATCTTCAAGATTACCTCGATCAATTGAAACAGATGGATAAGATGGGATCAATGGATAAAATCCTAGAGATGATTCCTGGTGCAGCTGGTAATATTACAGCTGACGATATTCCTGTTGATGAGCTTAAAAAAGAAAGAGCTATCATTTTATCTATGACTCCAATGGAAAGACAGAATTACCGTCTTCTTGGTTTGACTCGTCGTAAGAGAATTGCTAAAGGTAGTGGTTCTTCTGTGGCAGAAGTAAATAGACTGATTAAAAAGTTTGAAAAACTTAAAAAATCTATGCAGAAATTAACAAAAAATAAGAAATATCAAAAATTGTTAAAGCAGCAAATGGGATATTAAGATATATTAATAGGAAATTACAGGTTTTGTGGATTAATTTCATGCTTAACCTTGATTTTTTATGAAGAAATATATAGTATCTGACAATTGTGAGACATTGCTTCCGGTGTTAGGTAAGTTATGTCCTTACAAAATAATAATTAGAATGATTTCTAGTGAATTATTTATTTATCTAGAAATAACTCATATAGAAGCGAAATAGAAATTCGAGTAGGAGGAATTACCATGAGCACAAGCATGAGACTTAAACGTTTTGGTTCAAAACAAAGACCTTATTACAGGATCGTTGTTCAAGACACAAGACAAGCTAACAAGAGCAAAACTCTTGCAGAAGTTGGTCAGTATCATCCTGTTGAAAACAAAGAGAACCAAGTTGTTCTTAATGTAGAAGCAGTTAAAGATTGGCTACAAAAAGGCGCACAACCTAGCGCTACAGTGCGTTCATTATTGAATAAAAATGGCGTAACTGTTAACAGAACTGTTCAAGAATAATCGAGGATAGTTGTGGAAAAAGATCTTGTAGAATACATTGTAAAGTCCCTAGTGGATGTCCCTGAGGAAGTAACTGTTAATGTAATTGAAGGCGAAAAGTCTACAATTTTGGAACTTAAAGTTGCAACAGAGGATATTGGCAAGGTGATCGGCAAGCAAGGCCGCATAGCAAAAGCAATTAGAACCATCTTAAGTGCTTCAGCTACAAAAAGCGGTAAGCATGCTGTTTTGGAAATTTTGGATTAAATTATGAAAAAACTCGCAACGGCTATCATCCAGTCAAGTTATGGCGTAAAGGGTGAGGTGAAGGTCCGCCCATTCAACGATGATTGCTCTTACCTAAAGAAATTGAAGCAAGGAATTATCCTCTTGAAGGATGGCCGCGAGAAGACATATCGCATCGAAGGATTCCGCAAGAGCGGTGGCCAGGCGTACTTTAAGTTTGAAGGGATAGATGACCCAGAAACAGCAAAGAAACTAGCTGGCGCTACACTTTTTGTTCCGGAAAGTGAAGCTGCTCCTCTTGAGGAAGGTGAATATTACGTTTCCGACTTGATTAATTGCACATTAATTCATGACGGCGTGAAAGTAGCTACTATTGTTAATTATTTCGATGGTGCCCAATCAATCTTATTAGAAGTCAAAAAAGATGGGTCTAATAAGTGTTTCTTGATTCCTTTAATGGATCAATACATTGGTAAGGTAAACATCGAAGAAAAAACTGTAGAATTGTTGACGCTTTGGCTACTGTCATGAACATAGACGTAATCACTTTATTTCCGGAGATAGTTCAAGGTTTCTTTACGAACTCAATCATGAAGAGAGCTGTTGATAGCGGCAAAATCTCATATAATTTGATTGACTTTCGAAACTTCGCAACTGATAAACACCATAAATGTGACGATTCCCCTTACGGCGGAGGAGCAGGAATGGTGTTGAAACCTAAGCCATTGTGCGATGCGCTTGAGAGTGTTGGTGCGAAAGAAAAGCGGGTCATATTCGCTTCACCGTCCGGTAAAAAACTTACTCAATCTCTAAGTGAAGAGTTGAGTAAGGAAGACAATTTAGTTTTCATTTGCGGACATTATGAAGGAATTGATCAACGGGTAATAGACCTGTATGTTGATGACGAGATTAGTATTGGTGACTATGTAATTTCCAGTGGAGAAGTATCTTCTTTGGTTATTATTGATTCAGTTTACCGTTTGGTAGATGGAGTTATCAGTAGTGAATCACTAGAGGAGGAATCCTTCAGCGATGGACTATTAGAATATCCACAGTACACAAGGCCAGAAATTTATGAGGATATGAGGGTCCCTTCAGTTTTACTGAATGGTAATCATAAAGACATAAAGGATTGGCGACTAGAGAAAAGGTTGAGAAAGACATTGTCTAATCGACCAGATCTTTTGGAAGACAAATCACTTGATTTGAAAAGCCAAAAGACTTTGCAAAAAATCAGAAACACAGCAAAGAGGACCTAAAATGGACGTAATCAAAGCTATTGAAGCAGAACAGATGAAAGAAAACGCTGAAAATTTCAACGTTGGTGATACAGTAAAAGTATTTTTTAAAATCATCGAAGGCACTACAGAACGTGTCCAGGTATTTGAAGGCCTGGTAATCGCAAAGAACAATTCCGGCATTCGCCGAACATTTATTGTTCGTAAGATCTCCTACGGTGTAGGTGTTGAGAGAATTTTCCCTTTACATTCACCTCGTATTGAAAGTACTGTTGTAGTACGTAAGGGTCGCGTTAGAAGAGCTAAACTTTACTACATTCGTGATAAAGTTGGTAAGAAGGCTAAAGTTAAAGAGCTTATTACACGTAAAGCAAAATAACGTAGAACTTTCATTTGAATATAAGAGAGCAACTTCGGTTGCTCTTTTTGTTCGTAAAAAGCATCAGATGTTTATGTTTTATCCTAATTTTATTAGTTATATATCTAATAATTATTTTAATTTATGCAATAATTTCTACATTTATAATATATTTGTTATGTAAAAATGATAAATTGAAATTTATTATTTTTGATAACTGATGGTTGTTACCATCTAATATATTATTGAATAATGGCAATTGTTGAATACATAATTTTGATATATGTAATAAAATGGAGATAAAATTTTACATTTCTTAAAATAATATAATGTGACTTTTTGAGAATTTTAATTCTTTATTTTTTTCTCATTATATAAAAATATCATTATACTTGAGTTAACCACTAATATTAAGTAATCTAATAAAGGTAAATTATTAATATTGTTAAAATATTATATTTGCTTTATTATTGTGTTATTAATATATAACAAAATAAGGGGAAATCTTTTTTTTTAAAAAAAGAAGTGGATATATGCCAAAAGAAAATAATGCACCTGTCAATCAAACTAAGAAAGGTCCAGCAAAAAAAAGAAAAAGAAAACACGGAAGTGGAAAAAATAAAAATGCTGCAGGAAATGCTGCATCCCAATTGCTTCCAAAAGCCAGTGTAAAAACTCCGCATAGTTCCCTCCCTGGACTAAAAATAAAAAAAATTAAAGAGCCACTTGTTACTTGCACCTACTGTGGAAAAGAAATTGATAATATTGCTTCAGCTATTAAAGGCGAGGATGATACTTTTTATCATTTTGACTGTGTAATTGAAAAGCTTTCAAAAGAAGAAAAACTTGCTGAAGGTGAGAAAATTAGTTATATAGGTCGTGGTACGTTTGCAATTGTAACAAAAGACGAAGAAGGCAAGATGGCCTTTCGTAAAACAATTGAGGTTGAAAAACCAGAAGTATTTTCTCAAATGAAAAAATACGTTGAAGGTACAAAAATATGATAGCAATGTTTCCAGGAACTTTTGATCCTCCCACTCTAGGACACCTAGATATAATTGAAAGAAGCGCAAGACTATATGACAAACTTTATGTAGTTGTTGCTTTTAATATACAGAAAAAAACTTTATTTACAGCTGAAGAAAGAGTCGCTATGCTGAAAGAGCTTTTGAAAGCTCATGATAACATAGAAGTTGTCATTTACAGTGGTTTGGTTGTGAATTTTGCTAAGGAAAACGGTATTGAAGTTATGATTCGTGGTGTTAGAGCTTTAGTCGATTTTGGTTATGAATTCGAATTGGCTGTTACTAACAAAAAACTTTATCCAGACCTAGAGGTGTTATTTATGCCTACTAGTCCGAATTATTTCCTAATTAGATCTTCTCAGATAAAAGAATTGGCCTTTTATGGAGCAGATATTACAACAATGGTACCTCCTTTAGTCGCATCTGCAATAAAGGAAAGATATAATGACTAGATTCGGGTTTTTCCTGAGAGATAAAAGCTTAAGAAAGAAATTTCCTGATAAAATTAACACATGGAACGCTTCTGTAATAGAAAGTCTTTCAACTTTCGCAGTTGCAGTTTCCTCTTTATTTTTGTTGTATTGTATATTCAATAAAACAAAAACTTCACTGATTATTTTTGCATTGGTTGCATTTGGAATTTTTATAACTTATAAGATTACATCTGTTAAATTTTTAAAGTTCCATATTGATAAATCAACAAAAGCACTTTTTATCTTTTGGGGACTTTTTACAGTATACATTGCATTTATGAATGAATTTGTTTATCAATCAATTCCTGGCTATTTGTTTGGAGTTGTTTTGATTTTCCTTGGATTGATAATTCAAGCTTCATTTTCATCTGTTTTTATTCTCTCAAGTTTATCAACCTGCGTGTATCTGCTGTTTGTATTTCTAAATTCAGCGAAAAGTGATCCTGTATTGGATATCATTGTAGCTCTAACAGCATATGCTCTGACTCTTCTAGGTTCCAACATAATAACAGGTACCAGAACAGTAGAGCTTGCTGATCTAACAGAGCTGCAGAAGCTCTCATCTCTAGATCCATTGACCAGACTTCTGAACAGACGCTCTGCTCAATTCTTAATTGAGAACAAGCTCAGCAACAAAGATAAAGGCTATTTTGTTGTTGTAGATATAGATAACTTCAAGGGTGTCAATGATAACAATGGTCACCTTGAGGGAGATAAGTACCTCCAGGGACTTGCTTCTGTACTCAAAAAATGTGCTTCATCTGATTCTGTAGTGAGCCGCATTGGCGGAGATGAATTTATTGTATTTTTACCAAACTACAAACAAAAAGAAGCCGGAGTATTCGCTCATAAGGTTCAAAAACTCATGCAGAGCAATGTAGCGGGCCTTGATGATGGAATGGGTACAGTTTCTATGGGACTCAGCTGTGTTAAAAGAGCTGATACCTACAGTTCTCTTTTCGAACGAGCTGATTTAGCTCTGTACAACATAAAGCTCAATGGAAAGAATAACTTTGCTTTCTTTGAAGAGAAAGAAAATTCTTTCGAGTTGTATCCAGATGCACCAGTTATGCTCATTGTTGATGATACTTTCATCACAAGAAAACTTCTTCAAAATTATTTTGAAGATGAATTTGTCGTTCTTCAGGCGGAAAATGGAGAGCAGGCTATGAAGATGCTTATGAGAAATTCTAATGTATCTATTATCTTGCTTGATATGAAGATGCCTATAATGAATGGTTCTGCATTCTTAAGTGAATATAAAAAGCATGAATCTATCTCTCATATACCCGTTGTTGTTATTACAGCCGATCCAACACTTGAAGGTGAGGCACTGGCTCAGGGGGCTGTTGATATGATAGTAAAACCGTTTGATGCTAATATTGTTAAATTAAGAGTACATAATGCTGTAAATTATTCTAAATAATTTTTATATTAACATTATAAAGTATGTTGACGTTTTTACTTTATTTCGTTATTGTTCAAGAAGCGTCAACAAATCATCTAATTCTCTAAGAGGTAAAAAAATGGCAACACCTAAATATAAAACTTCAAAATCTAAAGCTGCATCAAGAAAAGCTGCGAATATGAAGCTTAAGGCACCAACATTAACAGTATGTTCAATGTGTGGTAACAAAATCCTACCTCATCGCGTATGCCCTAAATGTGGCTATTATCGTGGTGAACAGGTTATTGACACTAGCGATAAATAGAGTTTGATAAGGAGCTAAAATCATGGATAATAAAAGTTTTGATCAAGTAAAAGACTTGATTGCTGAAAAAATGGAAGTTGATCCATCTAAAGTAACTTTGGATGCGTCCTTTAGAAAAGATCTAGGTGCAGATAGTCTTGACACTTATGAATTAATTTATGCAATTGAAGAAGAAATGGGTATTACCATTCCTGATGAAAAAGCAAATGAATTTGAAACTGTTAGAGATGCTGTAGAGTATCTTGATACTCAACTAGACTAAGGACTGTTTTTCGATGACAGAAGCTAAAGTCGGAGTAGCTCCCTATATCTCACCAGAGAGACAAGGGGAGCTTTTCTCTTTTGTAAAGAAACTTGGAATAGAGCTAAAAGATTACAATTTACTGAATCTAGCTTTTACACATCGCTCATATGCTCATGAATGCGCTGTTGTTACTGACAACAACGAACGACTTGAGTTCTTAGGCGATTCAGTGTTGGGCCTTTCAGTAAGTAATTGGTTGTTCCTAAATCTTCCTTCAAAACACGAAGGATTCTTCTCCCGTATAAAGAGCGCTGTAGTAAGTGAAGACTCTCTTTATCAAGTTGCATTGAAACTTGGAGTTGGTGAGGTTGTTTTGGTAGGTAAGGGTGAAGGGCATTCTGGCGGAAGAAAGAAGAAAGCTATTCTTTCTGACTGCATGGAAGCTATTTTTGGTTGTGTGTATATCGATCAAGGATTTGAAGTTGCAAGAAATCTTATTGTAAGATTGATGGAACCTCAGATTGATGCTTTTTTGAAGCATAAGATTGTTAGAGACTACAAGACAGCCATTCAAGAATATTCACAGAAGACCTGGAAAAAAGTTCCTATTTATACGCTTGAAAAAACTATTGGCCCAGACCATGATAGAACATTTTATGTTTCTGTAAACTTAAATGGAACATCTTTTGGTCCAGCTGGCGGCAAGAATAAAAAAAATGCTCAGCAAGCTGCAGCTAAATTAGCGTTTGACAAGCTAGAAGAAGACGGAATCGATTTTGATTGTTAATTAACTTTCAACGAGTAGTGGTATTCCCCATAAACCCTTTTGTAGGTTTATTGGAAATACTACTAATTTTTTTTGTCAAAATTAAAATATTATTTCTAAATTTGTGGAAAAGAAAAGGCAAAATATTTGATCTTATTTTGCCCATTTTTGTTTATTGATCTTTTGTTTTATTTTATCTCTTCATAAAAGTTTGAAGCAATCACTTTCAGCTGCTCCTTTTTGTTTTGATGAGGATCATCAAGTACAGTCTCCAAAAGATAGTTCAATATTCTAGAGAACATAGGACCTCTTGGAATTCCAAGGTCCATCAGATCTTTACCATTTATATCAAGATCTTTTACTGACAGTGCATCACAGTCATTCAGAATCTGTTTTATTCTGCCCTCAAGAGCTTCAACATGAGACCAATCAGCTTTTCCACTCATTGCATAGATATCGCACATTCTGAGTTTGAAAAGATCATTTATAGAATCACGTCCAACACGATTTATGAATCGTCTTACAGCACCATCACTCCATGAAGGTATGTATGCAAACATATGATTTTTAACAAGATTTGAAATGTCTTTGATGTTTTCATTTGAATCTTTCAATCTTCTTAAAGTTTTTGCACAGATCTTTGATCCAACTATCTCATGCTGGAAGAATGAATATGAATCATCACCTCTTGTAGGATCTAATTCCTGTGTTTGCTTCTTACCACAGTCATGGAAAAGAGCTGCTATTCGTATGTTCAAAGGATAATCTAGTTTTTTTGCAGCCTCAACAGTCTTGAGTGTGTGATCAAAAACATCATCTGTGTGATGGCCACCCTGTATCACACCTTTGAGACATGAGATTTCAGGAAGAACTATATCCATCAAACCACAATCATAAAGAAGGTTGAGTCCCTTAACAGGAGCCATTCCTTTGAGCATCTTGTAAAGTTCCTCTCTTATTCTCTCATTGCTCACACTTCTGATGTTGTCCTGATTTTTTACCATGGCATCAAATGTTTCTGATTCCACCTCAAAATCAAGTTTGGATGCAAATCTGCAGGCTCTCATGATTCTGAGCCCATCTTCTTTGAATCTTTCTTCAGGTACTCCTATGGCCTTGATAACTTTTCTTTTTATATCACCAATTCCATCATGCATATCTATGATTTCCCCAGTGACTGCATCAGCGGCTAAAGCGTTGATTGTAAAATCTCTTCTCTTCAAATCTTCTTCAAGATTTTTAACGTAGCTGACAGTATCAGGGTGGCGACCATCAAGATAATCAGATTCTGATCTGAATGTGGTTACTTCAAAGGCCTCGCCTTTGAATAAAACGGTAACAGTTCCATGTTTTAGGCCTGTAGGTATTGTCTTTTTGAACATTTGTATTACATTTTGTGGAGTGGCATCAGTTGTAAAATCAAAATCATCATTTTCAATGTGCAAAAGATGATCTCTTACTGCTCCTCCAACAATGTATAGTTTGAATCCATTTTCTACGAATTTGGAAGCAAATTGTTTAATTGTTTCTGTGATTGGGAAGTCTTTCATATTGTGCATAGACTAAACTTGAATTTAGTATGAGTCAACTATGAATAAACACTTTGTTTATGTTGTCATAAATTTAATTTTAGAATATTATAAAATTAAAAAGTTTTCATTAATATCGAGGAGTCTGAAATGTTTCAGCCAGTAAATACTAAAATCGACTTTGCAAAAGCCGAAGAAGAAATACTCTCTTTCTGGGATAAGGAAGATATATTTTCTAAATCGATCGAACAACGACCCGCAGATAACGAGTTCGTATTCTATGATGGTCCTCCATTTGCTACAGGATTGCCACACTTTGGTCACTTAGTACCAGGTACAATTAAGGATATTATTCCTCGTTATCATTCAATGAAGGGCCAAAGAGTTTATAGAACTTTTGGTTGGGATTGTCATGGTCTACCTGTAGAATATGAGATGGAAAAGACACTAGGAATCAGTGGCCACAGCGCTGTTGAAGAATATGGTGTTGCTAAATTTAACGAAGCTTGTAGATCTATTGTTTTGAGATACACTGACGAGTGGAAACACACCATCAAAAGAATGGGACGTTGGGTTGATTTTGATAATGGTTACAAGACCATGGATAAAGATTACATGGAATCAATCTGGTGGGTATTCAAAAGCCTATACGAAAAGGGATTGATCTATGAAGGCTACAACATTCTACCTTACAGTCCATTGCTAGCAAGTCCTCTTTCTAACTTTGAAGTAAATCTTGGTGGATACAGAGATGTAACTGACCAAGCAGTAACAGTTCGATTCTTAATGGATGGAACAACTGATACTTACTTCCTTGCATGGACAACAACACCTTGGACTCTTCCATCTAACCTTGCATTGGCATTAGGTGCTGATATTGATTACGTAAAAGTAAAAGATGGTGATGAATATTATATCTTAGGTAAATCTAGATTAGAAAGTTACTACAAAGACGAAACTACATATGAAATTGTAGAGGAATATAAGGGCAGTGAATTAGCAGGAATTGGTTACACACCATTGTTCCCTTATTTTGCTGACTTAAAAGAAGCTCATGGAGCATTCATCACTGTAATTGGTGATTATGTTACAACTGAAGATGGTTGTGGTATCGTTCATACTGCAAGTGGCTTCGGTGAAGATGACTACAATGTTCTTAAAGACACAGGAATTCCTGTTGTTTGTCCTATCGATGAAGAATGTAAATTTACATCTGAAGTACCTGATTTTGAAGGTAGATTTGTAAAAGATACAGATAGTGACGTTATAAAGATGTTGAAAGAGAAGGGTCAACTTGTTAAGAGAGAGAATTTCTTACACTCATACCCTTACTGCTATAGAACTAAAAAACCTTTGATCTACAGAGCAATGACATGTTGGTATGTTGATGTTCAGAAGATCAAAAAAACTATGCTCGCTTCAAATGATCAAATCACTTGGGTTCCTGATCACCTAAAATATGGCCGTTTCGGTAAATGGCTTGAAGGTGCAAGAGACTGGGCTATATCTCGTAACCGTTTCTGGGGTAATCCAATTCCAATTTGGAAATGTGATGGTTCAAAACATATTGAAGTTATTGGTTCTGTTGATGAACTTGAAGAGAAGAGTGGCGTTAGAGTGGAGGATCTTCATAAACATTTTGTTGATGATATCACATGGCCTTCTCCAGATGGAAAAGGAACAATGAGAAGAATTCCAGATGTTCTAGACTGCTGGTTTGAATCAGGTTCAATGCCATATGCTCAGCATCACTACCCATTTGAAAATAAAGAACACCTGGATTCAACATTCCCAGCAGATTTCATCTGTGAAGGTTTGGATCAGACTCGTGGTTGGTTCTATACATTGACAATCATTGCATCAGGCTTATTCGAAAAACCTGCTTTCAAACACTGTGTAACAAACGGTATCGTTTTGACAGCTGAAGGTAAGAAGATGAGTAAGAGTGAAAGAAACTATACTGATCCAATGGAAGTTATTGATAAATATGGTGCTGATGCACTTAGATTCAGCTTGATGAACTCAAACGTTGTACATGGTGATGACCTCAAGTTCAGTGAAGACAGTGTAAAAGATTCTATCAAGACATTGTTATTGCCTTTATGGAATGCTTATTCATTCTTTGTTACATATGCAAACATTGATAAGTACACACCTTCAACAACAAATCCTAAAGATTTGACAAACCCTCTTGATAAGTGGATCATCTCTACAACTCAAGGTTTGGTTAAAGAAGTAAGTGATTGTCTTGATTCATACAACATCCAACCTGCTGCACAGGCTCTTGTTTCATTTATTGATAACTTGAACAACTGGTACATCAGAAGAAGTAGAAGAAGATTCTGGAGATCTGAAAATGATGGCGACAAGAAGATGGCTTACGATACATTGTACTATGTATTGATGAACATCGTGAAAGTTGCAGCTCCAATTGTACCATTTATTACAGAGACAATTTATGCAAATCTTAGAACTGAAGATATGCCATTATCTGTACACCTATGCGATTATCCTGTATACGATGAGAGCTTGAGAGACTTGGAACTTGAAAAGAAGATGTCTCTTACAATGAAAGCTATTGTTATGGGAAGAAGCTTGAGATCTTCACACAACCTCAAGACTCGTCAACCTCTTTCAAAATTGTATCTTGTTGATAGAAATGAATACGATAGAAGTATTCTTGGTTCAATGACAGATATCATTGCAGAAGAATTGAACGTAAAAGATGTATTGATTCAGGCAGATGAATCAAATCTTGTGAGCTACAGTGCTAAAGCTAACTTCAAAATTCTAGGTAAGAAACTTGGTAAGAACATGAAGGAAGTTGCATCACAGATCATGAAGTTTGAAAGTGCTGATATTGCATCATTGCTTGACGGCGGTGAGAAGACAATTGAATACAGTGCAGGTGAAATTACATTGACTGAGGCTGACCTTGCAATTCAAAGATCAGAAATGGAAGACGTTAAAGTTATCAATGATGGTGAATTGACAATTGGTTTTGATACCAAGCTCACACCAGAATTACTTAGAGAGGGATGTGCTCGTGATATAATCAGAGCTGTTCAGACACTGAGAAAAGATTGTGACTTTGATGTAGCAGACCACATTGAGATGATCTATGATGGAAACGAAGAAATTGAAGCAGTATTTGCAGCATTTGAAAGTTACATCATGAGTGAGACTCTATGTGATAAGGTTGTTAAGGGATCTCTTGATGCTGAAGAAATCAGTGTTGGTGATGACTTGATGATCAAACTTTCAATCAAACAAAAATAATAAAATTAGGGGAAACTAAATTATGAAAGCAGTAAGATACTTAGTTGGAGCTACATTAGTTCTAGCTTCATTTGTAAGTTGTACTACCACTCAAGTGGTTTCTCCAGAAAATAATGTTGTACCCATTCAGAGCCTAGCTCAGGATGGGGATACATTGTTGGTATTGGATGCTAGCAGTGAGAAAGAACTTGTATCATCAATTGTTGGTGATACAGTTTCTAAAAAATCAAAAAAAATCAGTGTTGAAATAACACCTACTGACGATACGTATCCTATGAGTGATTATGATATCAATGCCGTCATTGAAGGTAACTTTCCATCACTGACAACAAAGATAGCTCTATCTGCTTTGAGTGATGGCAACATGGAACGCGAGGATGGATATCCTTATTATGTTATTGATGGCAACCAAGTTGGTGTGCTAAAAACTAACATGATTGGTTATTCCTCTTCTTCATATGCCTCTCTTGCAAAGAAGATTGATGAAAAGAACGTTGGAATTGACGTTGAAACTGTTTTGAGTCTCTATAGCTCTGATATTGGATTTTATTCCATCAAACCTCAGACTATTTTTGATTTGGGACTTGGTTTGACTCAACCAATGGTTCAACATATGGATAGTATTTTAATTTTGATTGATACCGGTGATGAGAATGTTTTAAATGCAACATTTGATCTTGATACCGAAGAATCTGCAGCAACTCTCAACAAGCTTGTCAAACTTGGCTATATAAGTCAATTGAAGAAGAATGGAGAGAAACTTGATTATTCTGTACTCAAACTTATGTTTACAGAAGATGGGGACATAGTCAATATTACCCAGATGCCAGTTACTGAAGAGCAGATGGCAGCATTGAAGGCATCAATTAAAAAATAACATAGGGAAGGTAAAAAAATGGCAAGATATGATTTTAAATGCAGTAAATGTAAAAAAGAGCTGCACATTGAACAGCCTATGAGTGAAGATTTGCCTACAGACTGTCCTTATTGTAAGGCTTCTGGATCTCTAAGACAGATCTATCACGCAACACCTATTTTATTTAAAGGTGAGGGCTTTTATTGTAAAGATACAAAGAAGGCTTGATTTATTTCAAAGCAAAAAGAAGTATCACAAGACTTTAATGTTTTGTGGTATTTTTTTTTGTCATATAATTTTATCAGTTATATTTTGTTTCAGATTGGTTTGTACTTTACTTTTGTACTTCGCTTGAGTGTTTGAAGATCTCAGATCAATCTTCAGCAGTGAATATTTCTTTCCATTGCTTTGGGCTTGCCTTCTCTAATAGAAGTGAGTACATGATATTGCTCTTATCTTGCATGCAGAGAGCTTTTAAGGCCTCTGTAACAGCAATGTTGTTGTCAAGTAAGAAATTAGCTCTCTCAACTATCAAAGTCCTTATATCGTCATTATTCTCATAATCTAAAGTCAGAAGGTAATCTAGATATTCAAGATTGTAACTTTCCTCAAGATCTGCCGTTTTCAGTACATTTTGATATTGAATTATTGCATTCTCATCATCACCTAAGAGTACATACAGTCTTGCTGTGATGAGTTGGAATTTAATTGAATCGGGATAAAGAGTTAATGCCTTTTTACTGAGGGCCAAGGCCTCTTCATTCTTATCAATTTGATTGAGTGTGATTATTTGGTTCTTTATTGCAATCTCATTTGATTCATCAAGTTTCAAAGCATCTGAAAAAAGCTTCTCTGCTTCCACATAATTTTCAGCCTCAAATGAAGTGTTGGCTTCATTTAAAGTATTGTTCAACACATCTTCATCTGTGACATTGTCTGTTGCACATGATGAGAGGGTCAGCGCTGTAATTATGGATAATGCTAGAAAAGCTTTTTTCATTTATGATTATTTTCCTAGGACCGTTTCTTCGATCTCAACAACTTGGTCACGGTATAGGTTTGTTATGTTTGAACCATAATCAGCAATCAACTGAATCATATTTCTAGGTTTCTCACCGTCCATACCATTGAGTCTATCACCTGCATCTCCAAGTCCTGGAAGAATGTATGCTTTCTCATTCAAGATTGGATCCATCCACAGTGTGTGAACTTCAACATTAGGAATTGCTCTGCTGATTCTAACAGCACCTTTGAAAGCGCTAACTACGTTGATGAATTTAATTGATCTAGGTTTGATACCCTG
Organism: Sphaerochaetaceae bacterium; assembly: GCA_041595335.1. Taxonomy (GTDB): domain Bacteria; phylum Spirochaetota; class Spirochaetia; order Sphaerochaetales; family Sphaerochaetaceae; genus Pleomorphochaeta. The sequence continues at coordinate 2,365 of JBFHKM010000030.1, read as the reverse complement.
TTCCTGTAGGTATTTAACAATTGTTACCATTGAACCACCAGTTGCATTCATTGGATCTGCGAAAACTAAATCCTTACCATCGAGCTGTTCAAGATTGAAGAATGATCTATCAAGGTCAAGAATATAAGCCATGTTATCTTCTCTTTTTGATTCATCTCTCTTGATTTTGAATAGTGCGAATGGAGTGATAAAATTGTTCTCACTGTAATCCTGAATTTCCTTACTCATGATCATGGAAGGAAGAAGAGCACCACGCAACATAACACACATTACAGAGTTCTCAATTCCTTTTCCTACATCTGGAATTCTGTGAGCTGCAAAGTTGGTGACAGGTACAGTAACAGGTGTTTCAGTTATTAAAGATCTTTTATTTGGAAGAGCAGCATCACAATAAATGTGAGAGAACATCATCTCATAAGCTCTTTGAATGTAGTAAAGGAACTCTTCGTGGCCAGTCTTAGGATCTCTAAGTTTGGATATAAGTCGTGAAGCTTGTCCATGGTTCTCTTGAGGTGTCTCAAAAGAATATACATGAATGTTTGGCTCATTGGCACAGAAGTCTTTTAAGTATCTTCCGATTTCTGCTGATGATTTAACTAGTCCTTCTTTAGCTTCTTCTAATTCTTTTTCATTGGACGATTGTCCTAATGTTGTACAGTGTTTTAAAGATGTTTGGTACATGGTACCAACAGTATCAATCGCTTTTTTGTCATCCTCAGTAAGGAATCCGTCTAAGTCAGTTGCATGCAAAATGATTTTGTTCATAGCTACTCCTGAAAACTAATAATAACTTATGAATTTTTTTTTGGCAACATGGAAAAAGCACAAATTTTTTTAAATGTTAGATAAATATTGGTATTTTTAACAAAAACTGATTCATTTTTTCAATGGATTTTAAATATTGAATACTATTACACAGTTGGTAATGATAATATTTTAAAATAATATTTAAAAAAGTAAATTCTGTAGTATAATTTGATTACCAATAAATTGAGGAGAAGTTTATGAAATTTATATGTTATCCAAAATGCAGTACATGCAAGAAGGCAAGAATCTTTTTGACAAATCATCAGATACATTTTATAGAAAGAAATATAAAGGAAGAAAATCCAACTGTTGAGGAGATCAAAGAGTGGAAAGAGAAGGCTGATGTTCCATTGAGACGTTTTTTCAATACCAGTGGAATGCTATACAGACAGCTGCATTTAAAAGACAAGCTTGATGATATGAGTGAGGATGAGATGATAGAGCTTCTAGCAAGTGATGGAATGATGGTAAAAAGACCAGTTCTAGTTACAGATGAGTTCGTTTTGGTTGGTTTTAAGGAAAAGCAATGGGAAGAAAAGCTCACAACTTAAAATTATTTCAATATGAAACTTGAAAAGATGAAGTTAAATAGGTAAAATATTGACATTGAGCTTTCAATAAATATTTTTAAGGAGTGGAGATCTGATCTCCATAGGTAAATAATATGAATCTAGTTTTTTTAGGCCCTCCGGGAGCAGGTAAAGGTACAATTGCTGCAAGAGCAAAAGAATTTTATGGTATTCCACATATCTCAACAGGTGATTTGTTTCGTTACAACATCAAGAATGATACAGAACTTGGTAAGGAAGTAAAAGCTATTTTAGCTTCAGGTGACTTGGTACCAGATAGTGTAACAATCAAGATGGTTGAAGATCGCTTTACAAATGATGATGCTCAAAAAGGTTTCATCTTAGACGGTTTCCCAAGAACTATTTTCCAAGCTGACGCTTTGAAAGATATGAAAGAACTTGATGCTGTTGTTAACTTTGTTTTAGACAGAGAAGAGATCATCAAAAGATTGTCTGGTAGAAGAATGTGCAAGAGCACAGGTAAGATCTATCATATCATTTACAATCCTCCAAAAGTTGAAGGTATTGATGATGAAACTGGTGAAGCTTTGATTCAAAGAGATGATGATAAAGAAGAAGCAATTCTAAATCGTCTTGATGTATATAAAGCACAGACAGAACCTTTAATTGCTTATTACAGAGAGAAGGGCTTGATTGTAGACATCGATGCATCAGCTTCTCCTGAAGAAGTTTTTGAACAGGTTAAAAAAGCATTAGCTAAATAATTTATTTTTAAATAAAACTCTGTTAGAAGAGACAATACCTTTGAAAAGATCACATGTTATGTGAGATATCTTCAAAGGTATTTTTGTATCTTACACCATCATCTGATGCCAATTTAATCCATATTTTCGAGCATTGCATCGTGAAAGCTCAGATCTAGCGTCTTTCTTGTTTGCTTCTGACTTTATTTTCATACATGAGTTTATCAACTCTGTTTATGAAATCTTCATCACTTTCTTTTTTATTCCATTCAAGAAGACCATAGC
>JBFHKM010000029.1:0-23239 GCA_041595335.1 Sphaerochaetaceae bacterium | reverse complement strand
GCGAGCTGCTGCTGAGATAATCCATTCTCTTTTCTCAATCTGTTTATTTCTGTTCTCATGATTTTAATGTAAAGTGAACTTTACATTTTGTCAACTATTTTATATAAAAAAGATAAAAGTCCAATTACATAAACCTATTTTTTTTGTGTATATAGTAATTTTTTTATATATTTTTTGGGTAAAAACTCAAGTATTTGAGTAAAAATTGTGCTTTTTATTGACATTACATTTCTGTAGTTCTAAACTTGGCAAGTTATTGTCTGATGGCCAAAGTACGCAATTCTGATGACAGTGACCAGAGTACTTTCACAGTATAAGTTTAAATCATATATCTCATAATCGGGAATCAAGATCTATTTTGATGATATGTGCACATTTCTTTAAGTCATACTTGAACTCTGAATTTTTTATTAAAGGAATATATTTATGTATTCAACACCTTCAACAGCATTTATGCTTGTATCGACCAGTCTCGTCATGCTTATGACTCCTGGATTGGCATTTTTTTACGGCGGTCTCACCGCCAAACGAAACATTCTTGGAGTTATGATTCAAAGTTTTGTTTCAATGGGAATCAGCACAATATTATGGTATGCTATTGGCTATTCTCTTTGCTTCAGCGGAAGCGGAGCTATTATCGGAAATCTGGATAAGGCATTTTTGATGGGAGTGACTTCAGCCACACCATTTGCCAACGGCGATATTCCAGAGTATCTATTCTTCTCCTATCAAATGATGTTTGCAATCATAGCACCTGCACTCATAACTGGTGCTTTCTCTGGAAGAGTATCTTTTAAAGCCTACTTGATCTTCTTGGTCCTATGGCAGCTCTTTGTTTACTATCCCTTTGTTCACATGATCTGGGGTGGCGGAATTATGGCTCAATGGGGAGTTAAAGATTTTGCAGGAGGAATTGTAGTTCATATCATAGCTGGATTTGCTGCCATTGCTTCGGTAGTTTTTGTCGGTGGTCGAAAGAAACGTAAGGAGAAACCAAACAGCATTCCACTTGTAGCAATCGGTACTGGACTTCTTTGGTTTGGTTGGTATGGCTTCAATGCTGGTTCTGAACTTGCTGTTGATAACATCACAGTTCAGGCTTTTGTAAACACAGATATTGCAGCCTCTTTTGCAACAATCACATGGTTGATAATTGAATGGAAGAAAGAGAAGAAACCTAAATTTGTTGGACTCATGACTGGTGCAGTTGCAGGACTTGCAACAATAACACCGGCTGCAGGATTTGTTTCTGCATCAAGTGCTGCAATAATTGGAGTTCTCAGTGGAATTGTCTGCTATGCTTCAGTATCTCTCAAGAACAAGATGAATCTTGATGATGCTCTAGATGTATGGGGTGTCCATGGTATGGGCGGTTTCTTAGGAACAATTCTACTTGGTGTTTTTGCCAGCAAGAGCATTAATGCTTCAGGTGCCAATGGTCTTATCTATGGTAATTTTGCATTCTTTGGTAAGCAGGTGGCTGCATCATTAATTGCCGCTGTTTACGCATTTGTTTTCACCTATGCAATGCTCTATATCATCAACAAATTTGTAAGAGTCAGAGTTTCTGAAAAGGAAGAGGAAGTTGGTCTTGATCAATCCATCTTTGAAGAGGTGGCTTACAGCAAATAATTGAAAAATGGCACTCAAGTGCCCTATTCATGAATATTTGAACAACTTTTGGGGAATCAGTCACACAGATCTGGTTCCCTATTTTTATCTTTAAATTTTGAAGATGAATTGACCCAATCAATAAATTCATCAGTTTTCTCAAGCAGATATGCTTCATTTTCATGATTTGCCACATTCTTATTGGTAGTAACAGAACTCAAATCATACACCCCACTTCAGACCTTATCATTCATTGTTTCGTATCATCACTCTCAATCTTGAATGAAATTTTCCTGCATTCATCTATAGAGAGCTTCATTCTGTATGACAGCTCTTACTACCGTAGCTCCTTGATTCTGTCACTTTCAAAACATCAAAAATCTTCATCATTCAAATTTAGAATCAGCAGCTTTTAAAAATTAAATCGATAAATTTTTATTTATTAACAACAATATTGTTGTATATAAAAGTTATATAAGTTTTTTGATTTTTGATATTTATTTATTTTATATACATATAATTTAAATAACTGATATTGTTCTATAATAAAAATTAAATAGCTTTAATTTCTGTTAAATTAATAAGTTAAGTATGTTAATGAATATGCATGTTGAATTTTTACCCCCACTCAAAAAATATTTATAATTATAATATTTTAATAGTATGCACTTTTTATACGTAAAATCGTAATCAAAAATGTTGCATAGCAAATTTATAGACTTACTTATATGTAGTAATTACAAAAAAAAGAAGATTAAATTTTAAAGCAAATAATTTCATATATATTAAGCAATTAACTTAGATTTGCAATAAATTATATATTGACATTTTTATAGAAATGAGCAAAAAATTGAACAATAAAAGAATTGAGGAAGGTACAGATCTGATGGCAAGTAAAGCTCCATTCACACTATGCAGGGTAAAAAACAAAGAAAGATTTTCTTATTACGTGATGTACAGAGATCCAAACACTCAAAAAAGATTGACAAAAAAAAGCATCGACAGACTCAAGAGCAAGCTGAATCTGGGCTATGAAATGGTAACAAGACGAGAGGAAGCCACCATAATTGCACAGAGAGCTCTAGATGAAGGAATTATATTCAACTCCACAAAGAAATTAACTCTCACTCAATTTCTAATGGATTTTTATGATTTAGACAGATCTGAGTACTTCAAAAGAAAGCTCATGCTTGATTCTCACTCAGTGTCTCCAGATTACATAGCCACAAGATGCAACTTGATAAAGAACCATGTGCTTCCATTGATAGAAACAGACTTTGAACTATCAAGAATCAATCTGGACAAACTTGAATCCATACAGACACAGCTGGTTCAGAAGAAAAGGCTATCATCAACCACAATAAACCAGATAATGGGATCCATCTCGCTGGCACTTGAATTTGCAAAGAAGAAAAACTACATACTGCAATCAACTGCTACAAAAGTTGATAGCATCAAAGCCAAAGGAAAAACTAGAGGAATACTCACTCAAGAAGAAACAACAGAGCTCATGAGATATTTAAAAGGACTTTCAAACAGACGAATATATCTCTCATGCTATCTATCTCTTGTAACTGGAATGAGATCTGGAGAGATAAGAGCATTGAACACAAACAACATAAAAGATGCACTCATCAATGTTGATGTGGCCTATGCTAACATTGCAGGATTTAAAGAGCCAAAAGGTAAGAAATCTCGTATTGTCCCATGTCCCAATGAACTTTTAGATGAGCTAAAGAGCTTTGCCCTTTCAAATCCATACAGGAGCAAAGAAGATGGTCTTGTCTTCTGGAGCGCTCGTGGAGGCAGTGTGGTATCATCTCATTACTTCAATACAAAATTCAAAGAATCTCTTGTAAAATCTAACATTCTCACAGAGAGACAGATTGAAGAGAGAAACATATCTTTTCACTCTCTCAGACACATGGCAAATACCCTTTTGAGAGGCTCTGTTGATGAATATATTTTGAGGCTCACAATTGGTCACAGCAGTGAACAAATTTCTGATATTTATTCACATATTGAAGAAACAGCACTGAAGACTTTAAGAAGTGCTCAGGAAAAAAATATACTGCCTCTGATAGGTGGAAAAGACTGATCTTTCAATAGATATTTTTGATGATTTAAAGTGTGAATCATGTTGATAATTACCGCGTTTCAATATAAAATAATACAGATTAGTATTAATAAAATAGTTGATTGATACAAAACAATTTACTGAGTGATGAAATATAATAAATATTTTTTTAATTTATTAATAAATACCTATAAAAATGGACTTTTTTTGTTATTTTTTTAATTATTTTAGTAATTTGTAGTTGCAAAAATTTATAATTATGATAAAATTTTATTATTATGAACGAAAGATAATAAATTATATATAAAAATGGAAAAATTTAACTCAATATTAATTAAGAAAGGAACAAGTAATGGCAAAAAATAGAACAGTAGAGAGATCAATGGAAATTCTTCAATTGGTTTCTAAAAGCGAAAATGGATTGACACTGCAGGAATTATCAACAAAATTATGTGTTCCAAAAAGCAGCGTGTATGTAATCATCCAAACATTGCTTGCCGATGGTTATATAGCACCATACAGATTTAATGAAAAACGCTATTGTTTGGGACTGAAAATATTCAGTCTAGGAATGAGATATTTAGAAGGCCAGAATCTTGTTGAAGAATGTGCTCACTACCTCAATCCTTTGGCAGAAAAATATCACAAAACAGGATTCGTTGGAGTACTTGAAGGCGATGCAATTGTTTACGTCCATAAATATGTTGGTCAGGGTGCAATACTTGCATCATGTGCTCTGGGCTCAAGACATGAGATCTATGCTACATCTCTTGGTAAGGCAGCTCTAGCTTTCTCCTCTAAAGAAAGACAGGACAGAATAATCAGTAAATTGGAACTTCAATCAATAACTCAAAACACAATCACATCTAAAGAGCAGTTGATAACTGATTTGAGACTCACAAGACAGCGTGGGTATGCTCTGGATTTAAGAGAGCATGAACAAGCTACAGTTTGCTGTGGTGTACCTATCTTTGATTATACAGGACAGGTTGTAGCAGCTCTCTCATTGACTGATATATTCAGAGAAAATGAGGACTACATTTCTGTAGCTCATGATCTTGTAAAATGTGGAAAACAGATCTCCAAATCATTTGGATTCACTGATCGTTATTTTGAAGATGAGATGAATGGAACTCAGATGAAATAGTCTTCAAGCATTAAAAATATGGAACCAACTTAAAGGGTTCCTTTTTTGAAATCATGAGGAGAGAAATCAAATATAAATCACCTACAAAGAGGCCAAAAAGGCCCCTATTTTCATATTTAGAATGAAAGACTGTACATTTTATATCAATTGCCCATCAATCAATTAGAAGGCATCTGTAGCCATCTTGAATAATTATATGCAAAAATCACACACTATATATATTGAAGTCAATTTAAGTCCTTATATTTGATGACAAAATATGACCAACCAAAGAGAATTCAGACTTTGATTGGTCATAATTTTGATTGAGATATTATCATTATTTGGTTCTGTGGTCCCACATATCAATATTTGAGCCAAGAGCTCTCTTCAGAGCAGAAGTTGCCTCTGTGAGAGAATCAACCCATTCTTTCTCAAGATTTATATCAATGAGCTTCTTAAGATCTCTGCTTTGCTCTGCATTTCTGGTTCCAACAAGCACACCACCAACACCTTCCTGGGCTTTCAGCCATCCAACAGACAGCTCCTCCATGGTGTAATCTGATTTATAAACAATCTCCCAGATCTTTTCCAAAGCTTCTTTCCCCTCTCTCTCACAACCTCTCTCTTTATGACGAGCTTGAGGATGAGTTTCATTGTCAAACATGCGAGTTCTAGCACGATTTGCTGGAAAATCAGATAGATTTTTATACTTACCTGCAAGAAGCCCCTGCATCAAAGATGAGTAAGTGAGTATTGGAACATTATGTTTTCTGCATTTAGGAAGAACCTCATCCTCAATGCATCTGTACAACAGATTGTAGACAACCTCATCTGCAGCAATATCTGTTTGACTCATAATCTCATCAAGATTTTCAGAGCCGAAGTTTGATACTCCGTAATATCGAATCTTTCCCTGTTTCTTAAGAAGCTTTAGGGCCTCAATTCTTTCTTCCATAGGAACATCATATACTGGCCAGTGAAGAAGATACATATCGATGTAATCAGTATTGAGACGTCTTAAAGATGCCTCACATGATTTTATGATCTCATCTCTCTTCATGTGTTTCTCACATACTTTATCAGTGATCACTATATCTGATCTCTTATCGCCCAGAGCCTTGCTCAATAGCTCTTCAGAATAACCATCACCATAGACCTCAGCTGTGTCAAAGAAATTGATTCCCATATCATATGCAGTACGCATTGCATCAATTGAATCACTCTCTTCTTGAGAACCAAAAGCTCCTGCAACTCCCATACATCCATAAACAATTTTACTTGTCTTCAGATCAGTATTACCAAATTTAGTGTACTCCATCTAATCCTCCATCAACTTTTTCAAGAATTTCAAATCTTCAACAGTTCTACCGATGGTCTCATCTCCCATAATTGGAGAGCTATCACCAATATGATTGTATTCTGCAGGCATGCAGATATTTCCTTGCCAATTTTGCTTCTTCAGAAGCTCTACAGCTTCTTTCCAGGAGTAAAGACTGTTTCTACCAGTAGCCCAATGTATCTGCCATTTGGCCTCTTCTTCATCAGGACCATTTAGTCTGAATTTAAATGCACCTTTGAAATTGATAAGAAGAAGATTGTCTTTTACAATATCGAGTGCCATCTCAGATGGTTCACCATCAAGACCACAGTGAGCAAAATCAAGAACAGCTCCTGCATATCTTGGATCAATACCATCCAACAGGTTATGTATTGAAAGAGCACTTGAAATCATAAACCCATGATGATTTTGAATTCCAACTTTCACATTGTTCTTAACAAGACATGGCCCCAATTTATTGATCTTATCCTGAGTGTCCTTGACGCTCTCAAAATAACCCTTTTCCATGTCTATTTTGATGCACACTCTCAATATAGGAATCTCAGCTCTTCCCATAGCATTGATTGTATCCTCTTCAAGAGAGCCTGCAACACTGCCAATAAACAGTCCCTGTTTTTCAAAAGCAGCCTTTGCATTCATGATCTCTTCTGAGATATTTTTAGGAGTCACCTGATAACCATCTCGAACTGGCAATTCAACTCCATCAAATCCCATATCTTTAACAAGAAGAGCAAGATCCTCGATGGATTGTTCTTTCCAAGGTTTTGTAAATACAATAATTTTATTTTTCATCTGTTTTTCCTCATCAGTTCTCAAAAATCACACCTAGAATTTTTTCAGGGTGATCTATAATCTTATCAATCTCCATCTCTACATTTTTAAGTGGAATATGATGTGTTGTCAACTTTGAAACATCAATTTTTTTCTTCTCTAGAAGTTTCATGCACAGATCAAGATTTCTGAGAGTTGACCATCTTACAAGAACAGGTGGATAATCTTTTCCAGAAATCTCCCATTCAGCATCATGATAACCAGCACCAGTTCTAGAAGATCTTCTTAGATCTATGTTGTTCATCTTTCCAATCTCACCATCATATGTAAATTTAGGCCATCCAACAGTGACTACAGTTCCTGTGTGATGAAGATCTGGTTGAATTCTTGTATGATTTACAATGGTATCCATTGCTTGATCAGCTGGTCCACCAAATGCAACTATAGCACCATCAAATCCCTCATTGTAAGTAAATGCATCAAGCTTCTCATCCAATTTTTCATCCGTTACAAGAAAGCTATCATCAAATCCCCATTGTTTTGCAAGATCAACTCTCTCTTGATGCTGATCTATTCCTGCTACAAAGCAGCCACTCATCTGAAGGAGTTTTCCTGAGAGCAAACCTACAATACCAAGACCAGATATTATATAGTACTCACCAATTGAAACATCTGCTCTTCTTACTGCCTGCATGGCTGTTGCCATAAGCATTGCATATGATGCATCATCATCACTTACATTCTGAGGTATCTCAATGCATAGATTTTGAGGAACCAAAGCATAGTTGGTATGAAGTGCATATCCTGCACCAATTGCAGCAACTCTCATTCCTTTTTTAAGACGAGTTACACCCTGACCCATATCCTGAACCACACCAGAGAGTGAATATCCAAATTTCTTTGGTTTTGGAAGTAAATTAGGTTCTGTTTTCTGTCCTGCAAGAGCATCCCAACCCTTCAATTCTGTTCCTGGACTCACAAGTGATTTGGAAGTTTTTATAAGAACCCAACCATCTTTAATTTCTGGAATTGCCTCTTCAATCAATCTGATTTTACCATCACCTTTTAAAGTTGCAACTATTCTATTTTTAGCTTGCATAGCAGGCCTCCTAGCTTTTTATTTATCTAAATGATAAGGCAATAAAAGAAACAAAGGTATGTAAAAAAAGAGATAGAATATAGCAAAATGAAACATAAAATGAGACTTTTAATGCTCAAATTAAGTAATTTAGCAATATGCAATCAATGTTTGTCATTATAGAACGGAGGGATTTTAAAAAGAATGAGGGGCATTTGAGAGAGAATTTCTGTAATTTTCAGTGCTTGAATGGTCAAAATATCATTTTTTGAGAAAAAAGATGCCAAAAAAGCTATTTTTTGAATAAAAATCTATCGATAAACCTTTATTTAATTACGATTCTGGTGTATTAATTAAGTAAAGGTGGTTTGGGATAGACGTATAAGCCAATAAAGCATATATCTATCTCTTAATTTAACAAATCTAAAAAACAAAAACTCCCCGCTTGTGACAGGGAGTCTGATAAAATATCAATCAAACGGTTTATAGGAAATCCTGACCACCATTTACTTGAATAATTTCGCCAGTAATGAATGATGCAGCATCGCTACATAAGAATTGAATTACTGATGCAACTTCTTCAGGTTGACCAAAACGACCTAACAAGATGTTCTTCTTCCAAGATTCAAATACAGCTGGGTTTGTCTGTTTGATGTTATCGTGGAAATGAGTGTTGATTGTTCCAGGGCTTACAGCGTTAACTCTGATGTTGAATGGAGCCAATTCTTTAGCCATAGCACGAGTTGCTGTAGCAATAGCAGCTTTACTTGCACCGTAGATACCAGCACCTGGACCACCACCATTCCAAGCAGCGTTAGAAGCATAGTTGATTACACTTGCATTTTCGCCTTTCTTAAGTAGTGGAATACATTCTCTTAGTACAAATACAGCACTATCGAAATTCAAAGCCATTACAAAATGGAAGAAATCACTGTCCATCTCTTCGAATTTTCTTCTACCACCAAGTCCACCAGCGTTGTTGATTAAAACATCAAGGTGATCATACTTTGCTTTGATCTTGTTAACACCAGCGATGATCTCATCTTCTTTTGTTACATCAAAGTGAATGTATTCGTTTTTGATACCAAGATCAGTTAGTTCTTTTTGAGCTGTAACTGCTTGTTCATCAACAATACCGTTGATAATAACAGTATATCCAATTTTACCAAAAGCCTTTGCTGCTGCAAGACCCATACCATCTGTAGCACCAGTTATAAATGCTATTTTTTCCATAATCTATCTCCTAATTATATAAATTTTAAATTTAGTCTGTTAATTCATGCAAGAAATCTTCTCTTTGAGGAGTGAAGATATCAAGCAAAACACCCTTCTCTAGACATACACAACCGTGCATTGCCTCAGGTTGTACATAAAGGCTATCGCCTTTTTTAAGAACCTTTTTGTCACCATCAATATCAAATTCAAAGACACCTGAGATGATGTAACTGCATTGACTGTGGAAATGCTTGTGTAGTTCACCAACACCACCTTTCTGGTAATCAAGTTCACATACCATCAGATCCTTATTGTAAGAGAGAACTTTTCTCTTGATTCCTTTTGCCACTACATTTGATTTAATATCAACATTATAAAAGTAATTTTGCATGTTATATCTCCTTGCAATTTAATTTCATTTTAAAAATAGGATTCTCTTTTAAACTTCTAAAAATAAAGGTATTTCTAGTTTTGTTAACAGGATTGTCCATTGTCTTTGTAAAATACAGAACTCCGTCTGCTGGACCTTCAAATGAAAGTTCAATTTCAACAGCACCATTTGAAAAGATAAAAGATGAATTTTTAAAATCAACTTCAGCTATTTGTTTTATATATTCATAACCATTGTTTTCATAACCAAGATTGCAATTGCTTACAAAATCAAATGGTGTTGCTGACTTAAAATCACCTTCAACATGGAATACATAATCCTTAGGTTTCTTGTTGTCTGATACAACACTGAATGTATCTTCAAAACCATTGGGATTTACTTTACAAGTGCGCTTGTAATCGATGTTTGGATAGACATCTTTATGACTTGCTGCAATTGTATTGTTCTCAAGTTTTGCCTCACCAACAGTTGTGCTTGGAATGTTCTCTCCATCACAAACTACAGTGTTATGAGCAAGACTTACTCTGTGCCACTTATTACAGAGTGTTGATTGATATCCTGCATTTGAAATATCACGAGAGATACGAGTGTCTCCGTAACAAGCTTCAACGTTCAAGATATCAGGATGAGCATGAGATCTACCATTCAAACCATATTTCATGAATAGATTCATCTTCTCATCTCTTAGCATTGCAAAGTTACTCTTTTCAAAGTTGTAACTATCTTTTTTCATCTCAACAAAAGATGAATAATCAAAATCACAGTTGAACATCAATCTTTCAATTGCAATACCATTTTTGGAATATATTGACTGAGATAAAGGAAGAGTTGTTCTCTCCATCTTTCCACTCTCAATGATCTTCACAATATTACCAAGCTTGCTATCCTCTCCAAATACTCTTGAAGCCATGTGATAGATGTAGCTGAATGTCTTTAGGTTGATATCAGGCCAGCCATCGTTTGGATTTGGGAAATACTGATTATCGAATGTATACATATAAGCTCTCTCAAGCATATGTGCTATAATATTCTTCTCATTTTTTTCAAAAGGTGTTCCATAAACTTCACTCAACAGAAGAAGTGTTACCATACCTTCAAGTAGGAAGAAGTTGTAGAAGATTGAACCTTCATACCAGAAACCATCAACTGTGACACCCTTCTCAAGCTGTGCTTTGATTCCAAATTCAGAATCATAACACCAGGAATATAGTTGAGAGTCTTCAACAAACAGAGCAATTGATCCAAGAGCTGCAAGATTCCAAACTCTGATATTATGAATCTGATTTACCTGAGGTTTCAAAAGATCCACCATTGGTAGCAGAAGATTGCTCTTTACAGATTCGATGAAAGATTCTGTATCCTTCTCTTTGATTATCTCAAGAGTCTGTATGATTCTCACGCAGATTATTGATTCATTCAAACCTTGAGGCATGATCTTACCACAGCCCCATTCCATATCATCAAGAGAATCAAAAATATGATCTTCTTTATTATGAAGAATGAACTTTGAATAATTGTTGCTGTAAAAGCCAATTATTTTTACAGCTATGCCTAAATAATCTTTATCACCTGTTGCCTTATAGATAACAGCAGCCTTCAAAGCAGTAGCAATTGCCTCGTTACGGTACATATATGTCCAAACACCATCATATGGTTCGTCTTTATATACTTTGTTGCAGACACAGCATACATGTTCTTTTGGTTTGTTGACATCAAAAATCAATCTACCACCATCATCATTACAGAAATATTGGTGTCCCCAGTTGCTCTTTCTTTTTGGATCATCATGGAAAGAATTACCAAACTTAAGAGTCTCCTCTTTGAGGCTCTCCAAAGCCGTTTCATATTCTGCATTGCTCTTTATAGAGCTTAAAAAATTATCATTTATAAAATTCAAGATAAATCTCTCCTTATTTATTTTTTACAACCGAACCGTTTTTGATTTTATAATCGCCAACAATCACACCGCCATCTTCGAAAGAAACCTTCACATCATCACCATAGGTGAATACTTCAAAGATCTTTGCATTCTTTTGAAACTGTTCAGTCTCGCTTTTTATGCATTCAAAACTATTGCAGCACAGTTTATCTGGTTCCTGAGTTGTCATCACACACTGTATGCAAACATCATCAACAGAACTCTTCAAATTTGCTTCATCACTGTCCAATTTTACATAGTATTGCATTGCAGTTTCTTTAAAGTTGTATTTCAAGAATCCCTCACTCTCAACTCTTTCAGGCATCTCATAAGTGTTGCTTTGAGTTGAATATATGTGAGAGCTATCACTCTTAAACACATCTTCAAAAACAATGAAGTTCTTAGAATCTGTAGCTACAAAACGTGAGACCTCTTTCATCTTCATCTTCAGTGGGTAGAAGTTTGAAGCCTCAGAGTTGAAGGACAGTATGCCCTCTTCCATCTTCAAATCGGTTATGAATCCAGCATAGTCCTCTATCTTTTGAGATGGATATTCCACCTCTCTTTGAGCAAAGCTCTCGATATAGATATCATTTTTACCCATAACATCACATAATTTGTTATCAACTAACAGTGAGCTGTGATGAAAACTCTCGATATCTCTGTTGTATCCATCTTCTGCTGTGAGATAATTATCACCGTTTACGATTACATAACTCAAGAAATCTGGATGATTGTGTGATAGACCTCGGTATTCAATACCTGTCTTCTTCTTCAGCTCACCAAGTTCAAGCCATTGCTTCTTTCCGCCAGGATATCCACATTTGTAGGAGAATACCTTTGCATCTCTTTCCCAACTGGATCTGATGGTTATAAGTCCTAAATCATCAAACTTTTTGAAGGTTGGAAGCTCTTTAATTGATCTTTCTGAAACAGATGGATCATAAAAAATGTATTCCAAGAAGGCCTCACTGGTGATACCAGGTTTTACCTTGCTGTTATCTCTTTCTTCTTCGAAGAAATTATCAAGCACATATGATGCATAATACTGGGCAAACTCATCTTTATATTCTTTTGCAACAAGACGATAGACACATGGAACATGACCACTGTGTAAATCATGAGTATCACCAAAGTTGATCTGTCTAGATAAGTCTGGAGCACTTTGGTAAAGACGATAATAGAAAGTATTTTTCAAGAAATCACTCTTTTTAAATAAATCTACTTTCTCTTCACTCTTCAATAGATGTGCATATAAGAACAGCCACATAGCACCATAACGCCAGTAAACAACACCTTCATAATCAGATCCATCATCATTCAAGTAAGAGAACACTTCTTTGAAATTATCTCTTGCCATATCAATGTATGTTTCATTAGAAAGAGCATATCCAGCTGCTGCAAGTCCTGTGAAATTGATCCAATTGTGGTTCTGAAGATAATGAACAACCCAACCACTTGTATTGTTTGAAACAGCCCAATCATAAAGAATTTTTGATTGCAATGTCAGTTTGTTCAATACAGTTGCTTTTTCTTCTTCATTCAATTCATCTTGCAACCAATCATAACAGAGAGCCAATCCAAATAAATTCCATGATGCTGATAAGTCAACATTTACAAGATGTGCATGTCCCCATTTCTCATAAGAACATACTTTAAACATCCATCTTTTTGCTTCATTTAAATATCTTTTATCTTCTGTAAGTAGATAAGCAAATGATAGATTTAGACTAGCAAAAGCCATGAAAGTGGAACTTCCATTTGGATGCTTTTCAGGTAAATCTACATCAAAGTATGTCTCACATTGATCTATCAACCTTACAAGCTGCTTTTTCTTTATTGATGATCCATCACTGATATAGCTTTCTATATTACCGAGGAATATGTAATGTGATTTTTTCATTTAAAATCCTTTAAAACCTTTATTTTTTGATTCATTATTTAACGCTCATATCCAATTCAATCTTTTCAGCTTTGACCTTCTTAGGATCATATGGAGCTGGAATCAGAGATATCAACTGATAATAAATCGTGTACATTGTTGCATACAGTATTGGCTCTCCTTTTAGAATTATTGAACCGGTGGGTGCACCAGTGCTTTTTACCAAAAGGATGTTGATGTAGTAATAAGTCAAACTTACCAAGACCACAGAAGCGGTGCATTTTACAAATTCGATTAACTTAAGTACAACACCTTGAAAGATAGTTCTATGCCTTCGTAAATCGTTTATAATCACACCATTCTTTGTGATATCAAAAAAGCCAAACATTGCAGGATTGAAAAAGAGAATGGTGATAAAACCGGTTGCAACAGAAAGCATGAAAGTCAGATCTAGCCCAGATAAGTTAGCTCCTAGAGTTGATCCAAATGCTAAAAAGAAATATATAGCTCCAGCTACCCACCATCTTATGAATAGGACTTTTGTGTTGTCCTTAAATCTTGGTTTCTTTCTTCTTTTGTAATCAGTATTTTCCACAGTATCTCCTTATTATAAGTTTTAATTTTTAAAACTTTTTCTTCCATCAATTAATGATTTAATTACATGAAATAGAACCAAAACAAAACCAGCACCATATCCAAAAAGAATATTTCTAATTGTGCGAATTGCTGATAAAACTACTTCAGGGTTATTCAATTTAGTTTGATTGATGTATGCGTCATTCAAAATATTTTCAAGTCTGAGTCCAAGATAAATATCCACAACCAAGGCCAATAAAATGACAATACATCCACTGTAATGCTCTTCATCTATTCTTGATGTTTGAAATAAAACAACAAGACCAAATAAAACGAATAAGAACATTATAAAACCACAGATTGCATTCTCTAAATTAAGTATTGCATCAATATATGTTGATGTAATGATCAAGTTTGCTACAGAAACAACAATCAAAATCAACTTAGCAATACTAAATGGAGTCAAATCTTTCTTAATTTCATTTAAAACGTTTGCTTTACCGTAACTTTCTGACATTTATTTAATCCTCATTGTTGTATCTGCATCAAAGAAATGGGCTTTCTCTTGGTTGATTGTTATATCTAGAATCTTTTCATCTCTGATACCTGCAAATGAATTTTCAGGAACAACAGCAGTAACATTGTTATCATCAATATTCATGAACAATTGGAATGATCCACCAAGATATTCATGGAAGTTTACTTCTGCTTTGATGCTGAATTCAGTCTTTCCAATCTCAACATCCTCTGCTCTGAATCCAAAATGAACTTCTTTATTGTTGTAGTCTTTAACCCTATTTTTAGCTTCATCAGTCAATTTCAAAGAGAAAGTTTTGCTAACAAAATATCCATCTTTTATCTTACCGTTGATGATATTCATAGGAGGCATTCCAATAAATCCAGCAACAAACTCATTGACAGGATAACGATAGATCTCACTAGGAGTTGCAACCTGCTGAAGTATTCCACCTTTCATAATTACAATTCTATCAGCCATGGTCATAGCTTCAACCTGGTCATGAGTAACATAAAGTGTTGTAACTCCAAGCTTACGCTGAATCTTAACAATTTCTGATCTTGTATATGCTCTTAATTTAGCATCAAGGTTACTCAATGGTTCATCCATCAAGAACAACTTAGGATTTCTTGCAATGGAACGTCCAAGAGCTACTCTCTGTTTCTGACCACCAGAAAGTTGATCTGGGAATCTGTTCAAGTACTCTTCAATTCCGAGGAATTTTGATGTCTCCATAACACGATCATATATTTCAACTTTAGGACGGTGTCTGACTTTCAAACTCATACCAACATTGTCATATATACTCATAGTTCCATATAGAGCATAGTTCTGGAAAACTAATGATATATCTCTATCAACAGGAGCTAAGTTATTTACAACCTTTCCATCAATTGAGAATGTTCCATCAGTTATCTTTTCAAGACCTGCAATCATTCTCAACATTGTTGATTTACCACAACCAGACGGACCAACAAGTACTATAAATTCGCCATCTTCAACCTCAAGATTGAAATCGTCAACAGCTCTAACTCCACCGTCATATACTTTCCCGATATGGGATAATTCAAGTTTACTCATTGATCTTCTCCATCTTATCTATATATGGTTTTCTCTGTTTATTTACTTTCAAAGTCATGAAGCCAGCTGATAACAGAAGAGCACCCAAGATGACATTCATTATGATATTGAAAGATAATTTTTCATAAGGTCTGACAACAACTGGAATGATGATAAAAGCTCTCAGCAGTGCGTAGAACCCTATCACTATTGCGTTTATTGCCCATTTTTCAGAGTATATTTTAATATTTACAGCTGCTGTAAATAATGTAAAAAGCAAAATAATATTTAAAAAAGTTATGATACCCATCATGAAATTGACTTCAATTACATCAAGAACTGTCAATGTATACCAAAGTTCAATTAGGGTAGAACAAAGAGTTATAACATAAGCTTTTGCATTATTTTGAAAGAATGTTGTTAAAATACTTTTTTCATTGAATTCTGCACTATCCATTATGCAATCTCCTTGTGTAATTTTTTATAAGTTTTATAACTATTGATCAGTGAGAACTCAGTAATCAATGAAACTATCAAATCCAATACAAAAACGACAATTCCAATATTGAATGTGACTGTATGTACCTTATAATCAACAGCCCCTTCTAAAACCAGGCTACTGAAGTCCAGAGACAAATATGTTTTTTCTAAACTTGGAAGTTCGATAAAAGCATATATACAAAAAGCACATACTATTAATATTGCTACTGAAATAAAGATCAGTGCATATAAATCTGGTACATATTTTTTAATTCCGAAAATAAAAAATAAAGCGATTGAGGCCACCCCAAATAACGTAAACCAGAACATAGTTTGATTGAAGCCCTGCATAAATACATCATGGAAGTATGCTACATTGGCATTCGCTTTAAGCATCAAGCCAAATAAATCTTTGTAAGCCGTCATAAAACAAAGTGAATAAGAAAATGCCACTACTGCTATGACAATATAAGCTTGCATCATAGTTTTTTGTAGTTGTAGCTGTTTTTTCATGTTTTGTTTCTCCTTAATATAACTTTTAACTTAGATGGAAGGGGAAACTCCCCTTCCATTGAAGTTAGTTTTTTTACTTCATATTCTGGTAAGCAGTTTGGTAAGTACTTACAAAAATATCTAATCCACGAGAAGTGAAGTAATTTAGGTAATCACTGTAACTCTTAGCTACGTCTGCTCCTGAAGGTGCATTGTCTAATGTAGCATAACGAATAATGTTGAACATATATTCTGTTAGATCATCATTTCCAGATAGACTAGTTGATTGATCAAGAATTTCACTCTGTCTTGGTGTCAATGAGAATGCAGGTGGGATAATCTTGTAGTAATTAGGGTTATCACCTTTTAAACCAGTACCAGCATAAGTTGGGAAACTAGTTGTTGATGCACTCATCAATGCCCAAGCATCGAATCCTCTTTGACTTGTTGATTGATACTCAAAACCAATTTGTTTTGGATAACCAATTGGCATCAAAGCACCTTCCCAGTCACGTAAGAACAATGAAATATCACCATGAGCATATTTATTAGCAGCTTCTAATGTCCAATCATTGAATTTAGGCCATTCTTTACCAGCTGGACCAATATATTTCTCATTCTGATCAATATCAGAAATCAAACCATAGTTCTGCATGATCTGACCTTCATCTGAGAAGAAGTAATCCATAACTGTAGCAGCTCTCTTAACTTGTTCATCAGTTGAACCAGATTTAGAGATTACCCAACCATCATTCTTGATAGCACGGCTGTTGCTTATGTAATACTGCCATACGCCATTAACCTTAGCTACTGGAGGAAGAATTACTGTAGTATCTGGGTTTAAAGAATCTGCAGTTGATGATGCAATCCAATCATAAGTCATGAAACCATAACTTGGTGTTGAAGATTCATCTGTACCCCATAGAGTAGATCTGAAGTTAGCTTTGTTTGAAAGATCGAAACAGTCACTATATAATAGACCTTCTGCATTTAAATCACTGAAGTGTGTCAAAACATCATACATTTCTTCTGTTGAATATGTGTATTGGATTTGACCATCTGCATCAAGATACCATCTTGCTTCATAAGAATCAGAACCATGAACAGGAACACCATCAAAGTATGTTGCAAAACGAAGTAGATCTTCTCTGTAAGATGATTTACGTGTGAATAGAGGCCATACTGTATCAGCTTTACCATCTGTTAAGTACATTGGGTTAGCTTTAATACATCTGAATAGAGCAACTAATTCATCAATATCATAAGCAGCTTTTTCACCTAAGAATAGTTCAGAAGGGTCTGCATAATCATAGTTATCATCAATGTATTTGATGAAAGCTTGTGTCAATGTCTTACCATTCTTGACCTTTAAGTTGTTTTGAATTTCGATAATTGATTGTTTTGTTTTCTTTGTGATTGAAATGCCCTCTTTTGGAGTAACAGTGTTCTGTCTAGCATTTGAACCTACATAGAAACCTTTATAATAGGTAGTGAAATCATCAGTATCGAAAGCAGCATTAGCATCATCCAATAAATCAGTTACCCAAGATTCTCTGATAACAATATTTCTTGCAAAGTTACCAACTTCAGCAATATATGGAACTTGGTAGATGTTACCATCGTAAGCTGTGATAGATTTCTTTACATCAGGATTAGCATTCAAATACTCTTTGAAATTAGGCATCAAACCTTGCTCCATCAACTCGTTTAGAGAAACAAACTTACCCTGTGCACCATAAGCCATCAAATCAGTAGCAATACTGTTACCACCAAAGATGTTTGCACCACTGAAGTTAGATGTTGATTCTGTTTTGATCATATCAGAAGCTTTTGCATCCTGGATTGAAACATCTTTGAATACACTGTTGGTCTTTTCAGCAACACTGCTCCAAACAGGTTTCAACATACCTGCTGTGATAACATCACCATTTGATAATGTTAATGGTGAACTTTGATTGTAAGTCATTGTTCTTGATTTGTTACCATAGGATAAATTAAACTTCAATGTAACTTGTTTGCTTAAATCATCCATAGCAACCTGTGCAACTTCAGCAGTTGCGCCAGTATTTGTATTCTGACTTTCCTGTGGAATTTCTTTAGATCCTCCTGCAAATACAGTGGACAAAGATCCTGCTAGCAATAAACTCATTATTGCTATTTTCCCTTTCTTCATAATAATATACCTCCTTCCGGTATTAAAATTCTTTTTCTATAATCAATTAACCTTTAACGCCACCAACATTAACACCCTTAGAGAAATACTTCTGAATATAAGGATATATAACTAATACTGGTATTATTGAACAGATAATAATTGCGTAAGCCAAACTGTCAGCTGAGTACGATAATACAATCGGAGACTCATCATATAATTTCTGATAGTTCTCAATAAGTTGTCTTAAATAAACCTGCAAAGGTTGATCAAAGGATGATGCTAAAATCATTCTTGCCCAGTAATATCCGTTCCATCTGCTGATTGCATAGAACAGTGTTACTGTTGCAATACTTGCTTTAGACATTGGAATAAATATTTTGAAGAACAACTGGAACTCATTTGTTCCATCTACAATTGCAGCTTCTTCAATTTCATGAGGAATACTTGAGAAGTAGTTACGAAGCAAGATGATGTTGAAAGCTTGAACACCAAAAGCTACGATGATACCCCATCTGTTTGTGATTCCTAATTGTTTGTAGTTTAAGTACTGAGGGATCATTCCAGCTGAGAACCACATGGTGAATACCATGAAGAAGTTCCAACCACGTGAGAACAATAATTTCTTACTCTGAAGTACATATGCACCAGTTAAGGAAATTGCCATACTCCAAGCTGTTCCTATAATTGTATAAAATAGAGTGTTGGAATAAGCAATCCAGAAACTCTTATCATATAGAACCATTTTATAAGCTGTTAGAGTGAAGTCCTTTGGCCAAAGTACAACCTGACCACTTTCATAAGCTAGTTTTCCGCTGACTGAAACACTGAATGCATAAATCAGAGGATATAAAGCCATCAAGGAGAAGAGAATAACTATAACATAGGAAAATATTTTAAATCCCAACTCGCTTTTACTTAGTCTATCGTTTATCATATCTATCTCCTACCAAAGTGATGTTTTAGAAATATTTCTACTGATTGTGTTTGCACCCAATACAAGAGCAAAAGCGATCAATGAGTTGAACAGTGATGTGGCAGCACCAACACCATAGTTTCCTGAAAGAATACCAATTCTTTGTTCAAATGTTGAAAGTACATCAGCTGTAACATAGATGTTTGGATTGTAAAGTAACAGAACTCTTTCATAACCAATTGTAAGCATCTTACCTATTCTCATGATGACCATGATGATCAGTGTTGGTGCCATACCAGGCATTGTTACATAACGAATTTCTTGGAACTTGTTACCACCATCCATTTTGATAGCTTCATACAATGTTGGTGAGATACCCATAATAGCAGCATAATAAACAATTGAATTGTAACCAGATTCTTTCCAGATACCTGTAATAACATACAGAGGTCTGAAATAACTTGCTTGCTGAATGATTGAGGAGTTTGAACTGATGATACCAGCTTTGATGAATATCTGAGCAATAATACCAGTTGATTGAACACCATTATAAACAAGCATCAAAACAATACTTGTAATTGTAACTTCAGATAAGAAGTGAGGTAAATATGTTACAGTCTGTGTTACTTTTCTTGTGAGTTCATTGGTGATCTCACTGAAGAAGAGAGCCAATAGAATTGGAACAGGAAAACCAAAAATCAAACTATAACTACTTATAATAAACGTATTTCTGAACGCCTGCCAAAACTCAACTTTATGAACACCAGTCATCAAATTAAGGAAGTTACCAATTCCTTTAAAATCACTGTTAATAAGACCTAGAGTTGGGTCATAACGTTTGAATGCCATGAGCAATCCACCCATAGGTTTGTACATCCAAACAAGATACCAAATAACCATTGGCATCAAGAGAACATATAATCTCCAGTCCTTTTTGACTGAAGTAACTATTTTTTTAGCAAAATGTGGTCGAATTTTAATTTCATCTTGATCCATATTCACTCCCTTTAATGTTATAAATATCAGAAATTTATAATTATAAACTTAGTTTTCAATTTATGATAAAAAAAATAAAATAAATTTTTGAAGCAACATTTACTTGTGAATTTTCTTAATTCATATATACGAACTTTGTTTATATATTGAGAATAACATACCACAACTGACCTGTCAAGAATTTTTTTATTTTTTGTTGTAAAAATTAAGTAAAAAAAATACTGATTTTTAACTGTATTGAGAGCAAAGAATTATTTGTGATAGTTGTCCAGTAGAGAGCAAAATATCCACTAATTAATTGATTTTTTATAATTTTCACCAGCTAAAGATTTACAAAAATAATGTTTATAAAAATGAAGAAAGTTTGTATCACTATACATCACTTTCAAAACAAATAAAAGAAAATAAATTCATTTCAAAATAATTATGAACGTTGCTATATGTCAATATTTTCCCATTTATTTTAGTTTGATTTTGAAACTAAAAGTGAATAGTTTCCTTTTTATCATAATCATCAAATTTTAAAAATAAGATAATCAAATGGCAATCCATAACAGAAAACCTTTTGATAATTTAACTTAATTTATGTCTATATAACTTTGTTTATCATTTCATTTTTTAGATACATTTTTAAATTGTTTGCAATTATATCAGCTCGTTTTTCAAAAGCTTGAGTGCTTGCAAAAGCAACATGTGGAGTCAAAAGTGTATTGTTTGCTTTTAAGATCTCAGCATCTTTTGAAAGAGGTGGCTCCTTATCAAAAACATCAATACCTGCACCAGAGATCTCCCCACTGTTGAGGGCCTCAACAAGAGCATGTGTATCTACAACAGGACCTCTTGCACAGTTTATGAGGATGGCACTTCTTTTCATCAATTTGAGCTCTCTCTCACCTATCATGTTTATCGTATCGCTGTTCTGCGGAACATGAAGAGAGACAATATCGCAATTTTTCAAAACTTCATCAAGTGTTGTGAACTTTATTCCATCAATATCTTTTTTAGTTCTAGATGTTGCATAGACCTCACAGCCAAAAGCCTGAGCTATTTTAGCCACTCGTTTCCCAATAGCTCCAAGTCCAACTACCCCAAATTTTTTATTTTCAAGTTCAAATCCTACAAGACCATTTTTTGTTTTACCATCTCTGGTTGCTTCATCACATTTGATCAAATTTCGGGATAGGGATAGAACCATAGCAAATACAAGATCAGCAACAGCTACTGTAGAATAGCCTGCACAGTTGCAGACCTCTATATTGTTCTTTTTGCAGTATTCAAGATCTATGTGATCACATCCTGTAAAGGCAACACATATCATCTTCAAATCAGGAAGCTTTGATAGTACAGATTCTCTGAATTGTATATTAGAGAGTACAACAACATCATTTTCAAGAGATCTCTTTATAAGTGAATCCTCACTTTCATCTCTATCTTCATATAGAGTCAGTTCAACATCATCACCAATTGCAGCTCTCAATTTAGATCTCAAGAGTGATGTTGGTATTCCAAGTGGTTCAAGCACAGCTATTTTCATAAAATTACTTCTCCTATTGTTTTTTTTCTATTTTAATACTACTTTGTGTCCTATGCAACAGATAGGAATTATAAAAAGTTGTATAAAGTAAACATAAGGACACAGAATATGAAATATATACAAAAAATTGAAGAAGCAAAGGTATTGAATCAAAAAGATTTATTACCAACACTGGATAACCAAATCGTATCAACCAAACTATCAGATGGCGATAACTTTACTTTTGAGACATACTCCTTTGGAAAAGGTCAGAGTATCACAGATGGTAAAGCAATAAATCAGATCTTTTATTATATTTTGAAAGGTTCGATGAAAATTGGTGGAGAAGTTTTAAATGCTGGCGATGCTATTTTGAAGGACATTGATTCTGAAATTGGTCAAGTTGCACTTGAAGATTCCATTCTCTATGCAATTACTTTGAAAAGTGATTTAAGAATGCAGCATTTTGATTACAACAAAGTTGTAAATCTAAAAGAAAATATACAGTATGTAGCAAACAGCGTTACAAGCAATGCCATTGTTCAATCAAACAGATTATCAATGACACTGTTCTCTCTTGCAGAAGGTGAAGGTTTGAGTACCCACAAAGCTGGTGGTGATGCAATGGTTGTTGCTCTTGATGGAACAGTAGAAATCAAGATTGCAGAAGATCCATATACAGTAAATGGTGGTCAATTGATCATATTACCATATGGTATTCCTCATTCTCTAAAAGCAAAAAATGATTATAAAATGCTTTTAATTGTGGTAACTTCACAAAAAAACACTTAAATCCCATCTTTTTTCTATTCCTTTGTAATTATTTTTCATTTAATATGTTAAAATGTTTTAAAAACGCAAATTCATTCAAGGGAACTACAATAAATGGAAAAAGAATTTAGTGATGAGAGCAGAATAGCTAATTCTAAGAAGAATATTAAGGTTGCAACGATATTGCAATTATCGGCTGCAACCTTAGGTTTTGTAGAGAGAGCTTTCTTCATAAATTATCTCTCATCAGAGCTACTTGGATTGAAAGGTCTAATAATGAGCATTCTGATGGTACTCACCATCACAGAATATGGTATCAGCAGCTCTTTAGCTTTTTATCTTTATAAACCACTTGT
>JBFHKM010000028.1:0-23745 GCA_041595335.1 Sphaerochaetaceae bacterium | reverse complement strand
TGGGGTTCCCCCTTTGCTCTGACATACTTAGATCTAACAATACTTGTGGTGCTCTGCATAATATTGTTTGTTTATATTGCATCAAGTTTCAAAAACATTGTTGCAATATTCTTTGATAATGAAATAGCAGGCTCTCTTGGTATAAATGTAAAATTCCATTATTCCTTCATGGTAGTGATGATAGCCTTGACTGTAGCTCTTGCCATGAGATTGATAGGAGCACTGTTGATTGATGCCCTTTTGATACTTCCAGTTTTGATTGCATCTAAATACAGCAGAGGAACAAAAGAACTATTCATTAAATCATCACTCACAGGAGTTTTCTTATCAGTATTGGGATATTTTCTCTCACTCTGCTTCAACTATCCACTTAGTGCAACGATAGCATTGAGTGCCGCAATGATGTATTTAATATTGACTTTGATTCAAAAAATAAAAATAAATAAGAGGTATAAAAATGAAAAAGAAACTTTTATTGCTAATTAGTCTTGTACTGATCACAGCATCAGTATTCGGACAGGGAACAAAAGAACAAGCAATGCCAACATATACGGCAAGTACTGCATGGACAGCAGCTTTCGCTCAGCTTGGGGGGCTTGATGATATAAAAAATATTGCACCTGCAGATTTAAATCATCCACCAGAATATGAAATTCTTCCTCAAGATATAAACAATATCATGAACTCAAAGCTGTTCATCTATGCAGGATATGAAGGCATGATGAAGACACTATCGAAGTCTCTGATCTCTGAAGACAAACTCATAAAGATCAACACAGAAAACAGCGTTGCTAATGTAAAAGCTGTTGCAAAGCAGATAAGTGAGATTGCAGGAACACAGGAGATAAGCAATCAAAGAGTTGCTGAATATGAGAAGATGATTGTGGATGCAAGAGCTGCTGTTAAAGAAAGAGGTCTTGATAAACTCGATTGTCTTGTTAACTTCCACCAAAAACCTCTTGCAGAGGATTTAGGACTCACTGTTGTTGGTATTTTTGGTCCAGGAGCCATAACACCACAGGATATAAAAGGTGCAAGTGAGAATCACTATGATCTCATAATAGACAATGTTCATGGCATCATATCTGGGCCACTTGCTGAGGTATCTCCTGAATCAACAGTTGTTATTTGGAGAAATTTCCCAAAGAACATTGATGATGATGCTCTGTATAATATGGTAAAAGACAACATTTCATTGTTGATGGATGCAACAAAGTAATATAAATATAAAAAATAAATTCTGACAACAGGGCTGTTTATGCACTCCTGTTGTCTTTTTTTTACACATTCTGTTTATATTTGGTTAGTAATAAACAAAACTTTTAGCTATAGCTAACTTTTTCTTTTATTTCTTATTGACCTTCATGGATATTCTATATTATTGTTATTTATATTAGTTATTTTTTATAACTATTATAAATTATAACTAAATTTATTTGTGCATAGGAGAATGTGTTGGAAAAATCAATAAATACATATATTGAATATTCTAGAAAAATAACACGCTTGATCACACAAAAGATGACTCCAACTCGAAAGAAATATAAGCTTACAAAAATGGACACGCATGCTTTGTTATTTTTTAGCGTTGAAGAACATCCTCCCACTGCAAGCGAATTCAGCAGATGTGGGTCTTATTCAAAATCCAATGTTTCTAAAGCCTTGTTAGATTTATCTAAAAAGAAGTTGGTTACAATGGAATCGAATAAAGATGATCGACGGTATCAAGAAATTCAACTTACTGAAGAAGGCAAAATTGTTGCCAAAGAATTAAGGGAATCAATAGATCCAATCATAAACAAACTAAGTGATGGAATTACCCCTGAACAGAGAAAAGTTATGTTTTCAATTATGGCACGCTTGAGAGACAACATGAGCGAAGTCATGAAAGAAATCGAATAATATATTAGGAATAAAAAAAATGATTAAAAAAATTATTGCAACCCTTGCGATAGGTACGGTGCTTTTGACCTCACCTCTATTTGCAAGAGACCTCAGTCTCGACCAGGCAGTCGGCGAAGCTGTAAATAAGAGTTCTCAAATACTTGCGAAAGTCATCGACATTAAGAATGCACAGATTGATGAGGATACCAAATTCTCAGCAATCTACCCTACAATCACAGTTAGCGGTACAGCTTACAGAGCAAATGAACTTACAAGCAGCAGTCTTCCAGCTAATTATATTTATCTGACTCCTGCATTGAGCGCCTCATTGGCATTCAATCCAGCTATGATCACAGCTCTTGATGCAACATCACTTGCTCTTGAGAACAAGACAATAAGTCTTGAGCAATCAAAAAGAGCTGTAGCATTGCAGATTAAGAAGCTTTATTATGGAATTCTTGTTCAAGAGTCTGCCGTTGGACTTCAAGAGGACAACATTGCTTACATGCAGGAAACTTTGAAAAACACAGAAGCTTCATATGAGAATGGCGACATTCCAGAACTGAGTGTTCTTCAACTCAAATCTCAGATATCATCACAGCAAGCTGCTCTTGAGAAGACTCAGACATCAATTGTATCTCAAAAAAGAACACTTGCTTTCTTAATTGGTATTGACGATATCACAGAAGAATTGAATCTAACAGATGCACTTCCAACTACATTCAATGATGATCTCTCAGAATACACAATTGATAAAGCCTTCAATGCTTCTTATGATCTTCAGATGGCAAACATAAACAAGCAAATACTAGATATAACTAAAAAAGCAACACAGCAATCAACATATGCTCCAACAGTTTCACTATCTGCTTCCTACAAACCTACTTGGTATACAACCAATGTATTCGATAAAGATTCATATGCAAGCACAAATTCAACAGATTCGGGCTCTTTAAGTGCTACAGTCTCTTTCAATATAACTGGAATGCTTCCTGGCTCCTCAAGTCAGAAATCACTCAAGCAGATTGATGTTTCTTATGAGCAGTTGGAACTTGGAAATACAAGTATCAGAGACAATATTGTGTTGAATTTCAATTCAAATATTGAAGCTATCAAAGAAGCAAAGAGACAGATTGATTTAAGCAAGGAAAGCAT
The DNA here is from genome assembly GCA_041595335.1 of Sphaerochaetaceae bacterium. Lineage (GTDB taxonomy): Bacteria > Spirochaetota > Spirochaetia > Sphaerochaetales > Sphaerochaetaceae > Pleomorphochaeta. Next base: position 20,706 of record JBFHKM010000028.1, on the reverse strand, counting down.
AGATCTATCCCAGCAGTCTTTTGAAATGACATCTCTTTCTTATGAGAATGGTGATACCACCTTCTCTGACTTACAATCAGCTCAACTAAGTGTAAGTAATGCACAATTGACATTGCTACAATCACAATATTCGTACGTAAGTGCACTTCTTGATTTAGAAGATCAATGCACAAGATAACTTTGGGGAAAATTATAAATGATTAAAAATTACAAAAAACAAATTGCAAAAGCAATATTGATAACAGGTATCTCTGTATTGACTCTTACATCATGTAGTGGAATGACTGACAAATTATCAGGCGATGTCAGTGAAGAAACTGTAGCTACAGAAGTAGTTTCAAAACCTATCAGCGTAAATGGAACAAGAGCAGAGATTGGCTCAATCAGTGCAAGCATTGAAGTTTCAGGCACTGTAGTAACAGGCAATCCTGTTGCAGTTATAGGTGAGGCATCTGGTACTCTTAAGAACTTCTCTCTAGAAGTTGGTGATAAAGTTGTAGCAGATCAGGTCATTGGACAAATTGATCCATCTCGTCCTGGTATGAATTATAAAATGAAAGATGTTAAAGCTCCTATATCTGGTACTGTTGTATCAGTAGCTTCTAAAGAAGGTTCAATGTCTTCTCCTAGTGCCCCTTTGGCATATATTGAAGATTTAAATGATTCTTCAATTAAAGCCAATATCATTGAAAAATATATTGCTGATGTAAAAATTGGCCAGGAAGTTCAGATAACATTTGATGCATATCCTGATAGAACATTCAAAGGAATGGTTTCTGATTTAGATCCAACAGTAAACACTCAGACAAGATCTCTTGGAGTTAAGATTGACTTCGAAGATCCAGAGCATTTAGTAATACCTGGTATGTATGCAAAGAATAAAATCATAATCAACACAATTGATGATGCAACTATCATTCCTTCTACTTCAGTATTTGCTAAAGAAAATAACTTCTTTGTCTATGTAATCAACAACGATAGACTAAGAAAGACTGCTATAACCAAAGGCTTGGAGACATATGATGATGTTCAAGTACTTGAAGGTTTATCAGCTGGCGATGTCATTGTTAACACCAAATCATCTTTATTGGGTGAAGGTTCATATGTAAGCGTCCAGAATAAAGGAGCATTTTAATGAGCATAAGTGATACATCAATCAAAAAACCAAAAACGATTTTGATTTTCACTATTATCTTGGTTGCGCTTGGAATCTACACCTTAAATGAAATTCCAATTGATTTGCTTCCAGATATCTCTCTTCCTTACGTTATGGTTATAACTCAATATCCTAACGCAAGTCCTGAAGAAGTAGAATCAAGATTGACAAAGACCATGGAAGGTACCTTTGCAGGTATCACAGGTCTAACAGATATAACCTCACAATCAAGTGCAGGATCATCAACTATAACTCTTCAATTCTCGCAATCGACGGATTTAGATCAGGCGACGAACATGATCCGTGATAGGTTATCTTTAGTCGAAGATTATCTACCATCGGATGCAACTTCCCCTATGATCATCCAGTTGGATGCATCATTGATGCCTGTAATGGGAGTATCCCTAACAGGTAACAAAACAGCTGATGAACTTCTAACCATTGCTACAGATATCGTATCTCCAGCTCTTGAACAATTAGACGGAGTTGCAAGTACAAGTATCAGTGGTGGTCGTGAGAAGATCATTAAAATTGAAATAGACAAGAACACATTGGATACACTTGGTCTATCTCTAACTCAGATGTCCCAGGTAATTGCAAGCCAAAACTGGAAATCTGATGCAGGAATTATAACTGACCATGATATGAATTATACCATCAGCAGTGAGGGTGATTTCCAATCTCTTCAGGAGATCAAGGATACAATCATCACAACAAAGACTGATGCACAAACTGGCACAATCACTTCTGTAACTTTAGGTGATGTAGCAACAGTTGAAGAGGGTTATAAAGATGCAACATCTTATGCATATGTAAATGGAGAACCTGGAATTATCATGGCTCTTCAAAAACAATCTGGTACAAACTCACTTCAAATTGCAAGATCAATTACAGACAAACTTGATAGTTTGAACAAGACAATGCCTGATGGTGTTGAATTGGGAGTTGCTTTCAATACAACTGATTCAATAGCATCATCCATATCAAACGTTACATCTTCTGCTATAACTGGTGCTATTTTGGCTATCATTGTTATCTTGATATTCCTAAGAAGTTTATCATCAACATTCACCATCTCATTGACAATACCTATCTCTTTGATAGTAACATTGCTTATAATGCGTTTCACCGACCACACAATCAACATGATGAGTTTGGCAGGTCTGACTCTTGGTGTAGGTATGTTGGTTGATAACTCCATTGTTATATTGGAAAATATATTCAGTTACAGAGAGAAAGGTGCAAAACCTCATATCGCTGCATCTCTTGGTGCAAATGAAATGAGATCTGCAATCACAAGTTCAACATTGACAACTATATCAGTATTCGTACCACTTTTGCTATTTAGAAATAGCTTGGATGGCACAATCACAATTTTTGAAGATTTAGCTTTCACTGTTATTGTATCTCTTGCAATCTCACTTATTGTTGCTCTTGTTTTGGTACCCACCCTTTCAGCTTCCTTCTTCAAAGGACATGTAAAAAGAGTTGGTGAGGAACGTAGAGGTCTAAACGGTGCTGTAGAGAAATTCTTCAAATCATTTGAAGAGGGTTATTCAAAGTTCATCAGATGGTGTTTACATCACAAACTTTTGTTCATTGCTCTGATTTTAGCTCTATTCATTGCATCAATTGCTAAGGTTCCTTCTTTAGGATTTACTTTCATTCCAGAGACAGATCAGACAAGCGTTACTGCAACACTTTCATTCCCACACGGAACTGATCTTGCTGTAATAGATGCAAAGACAACTGCCTTTGAAGAAGATCTAAAGAACCAGATACAAGGTTACACAAAACTTGCTACAACAGCTGATGGTGGATCTGTTTACTCAACATTCACAGGCGGTGGAGAATCCACTTCATCAATTTCAATCACATTGAAGAATGCTGAAGATAGATTACCTGGTGATATGACTGATAAAGAAGTCACAAAGATAATTGACTCCATGGATAGCGACTACACAGACTTCAGTTTGATAGCAGGCGCATCCTCATCAGGAATGACAGGATTCAGTGGTTCTGATATTGATATCACAGTAAAGAGTGATGACTTTGATAGATTGACTTTGGTCTCAACTCAAATTGCAGACTTACTTGAATCTGATGGAACTGATTTGGTAAACAATGTATCTAACTCAATCAGTGAGGGTATGCCTCAGTTGTCTTTGATTTATGATAAAGCTGCCATGAACAAGAATTACATCAATTCTATGAGTTTGGCTTCTGAATTGAAAGCTGATTTAAGTGGTATTACCGTTGGTACATTCACTGAGAAAGGTGATTCAATTGATATGGTCTTATCCTTGAGTGATGCAGATCAATATCATAAGTTCAATCTTGATCAGATAACTGTTACAAACCAATTGGGTCAAAAGATTCCTCTATCTGCAATTGCACATATTGAAGAGACAACCTCTCCAATGACAATAAGCAGAGAGAACCAAGGACGTGTTGCTCACATAACAGCTAGCAACGCTGGTAACCTATCAATCAACCAGTTGAATTCAGCAGTTGAAAACTTACTTGCAAAGAGTGACATTCAAACAGATGAAAACTTAACTTACAGTGTTGGTGGTACATGGGATTCCATGAAAGAAGGTATCGAGGTATTTGCAAAGATCATCTTGATGGCTGCTATTTTGGTATTCGCAGTTATGTCCTCTCAGTTTGAATCATTCAAAGATCCATTCATTGTTATATTCACACTTCCAATGGCACTGATTGGTGTTGTTGCATCCATCGTTCTGACAGATTCTGTTATCTCATTGATGACACTCGTCGGGATACTGGTTTTGGTCGGTATCATTGTAAACAATGGTATTGTTCTAGTTGACTATACAAACTTGCTCAGAAAAAGAGGTTTCACTCTTGAAGAAGCATGTGTAGAAGCAGCTCGTACTCGTCTGAGACCTATAATGATGACAACATTGACAACAGTTCTAGCTTTGGTTCCATTGGCATTCTTCCCAGGAGAAGGTTCACAGTTGATCCAACCTATTGGTCAGGTTATATTCGGTGGTCTTTCATTTGGTACTTTGATGACACTGACAATGATGCCTATCATTTACTATATTTTCAACAAAGGAAATGAAAAGCACAAAATCAAAAGAGCTATTGAGAACAAGAAACTAGCTATGGTCGATATTAATGAAGACTTGGGAGAAGATAAATAATGAAAAGAATTGAAATAATGATATCTAGAGCTTTAGATGAAGAATTCCTTGATAGATTGGAAGCAAATGATGTAACTCATTTCACATCTATCTCCCCAGCAATGGGGAAAGGATTCTCCAATCCTAAACTTGGTAACGATGTTTGGCCACAGACCAACAAACTCTACATTTTCTACGCCAAGGATGAAGATGTAATGAAACTCACCAAGATAGTTACAAAACTCAGAGAGGAATTCCCATCTGAAGGACTAGCTGCTTTTGAAACTGAAGCACTGTGCCTTGCAGGTTGTGCAGAACTATACAATTAGTTTTATACTCTAAATTGACCAGAGCACATGAAGTTAGATTCATGTGCTCTATTTTTTTATATTTAATTCCCTATCAAAAGCTCAAAACAGCCTCTAATCTCGATTCAATTGAATTCTTAGCTAGTTTTACACAGATATTAACAGAATTGCTTCAGATTGATTTATTGTATCTCTGCATTAAAAAAGAGAGGTACATATGATATGGTACCCCTCCCTCTTAACAATTTTATTTAGATATGTTGATCTCACCAGATATTACCTTTTTCCCATTTATAACAGAATATGGCATTGTGAACTTGCAGTGATCATCATAAGCCCAATTGGTTATGAGATAACGGTTCGTTACAAATGCATCAAAACTGATGCTATTTATAGCAACATACTGCTCTTGAAAGCACTCATTTCCTTCTACCTTGATAGAAGGTATCTCAAAATGGCTTTGATTCTGCATGCTCTGATCATAGGTTATCAACTGCGACATCTCATCATATATTGTATTGGCTTGAGCCTTTCCGACATGTAGAAGGATTGGATATTTTGTCTTGTTCTTAATGTTGAGATACATTCTATCTTCAGCTTGAACAACCTCTGCAATGATATTTGAATCAGTATAGCGGTGAATCAAATAAGGAGTTTTCAAACCCTCAATTACAAAGTTGTCAGAACAATCTGATGACACTTCAGCTTTGGTTTGAACCTTCTGAATTTTATCTGTTTCATCAAGAGTTGAACACGAGATACCAAAAACTAGTAATATAACTAACAGTATAAATAACTTTATATGTTTATTGCTAACCAAACGTTGCCTCCTTAAAGTAAAATGAATACTTTACCATTGAAATATATGCAGCACAAAATTAGTGGAGCAAACCTAGAACATTGACTGGACTTAAATATTCAAAGCCCAATCAGATTTAATTATTCAACTTACAATTAAAGGATAGCACATTAAAGTTTGATCAACAAATTTTATTTACACGTCCTCTTCTGACATGTTGATTGTCAATTTTTTATGATTGGCTTCAATCTTTCGAATTGTGACTCCTGAAGCAACCATCATCTTCTTTGAAGCAATGGTGCTGCTGGCTTTTTCGTATTTATCTGAGAGATAAACAACTTCTTTTATTCCTGATTGAATTATTGCTTTTGCACATTCATTGCAAGGAAACAATCCTACATAGATGGAACTTCCTTTCAGATCACTGCTGTTGCTGTTCAAAATGGCATTCAACTCTGCATGGCAAACATAAGGATATTTGGTCTCACCCCATTCACCTTCTCTCTCCCATGGAAATTCATCATCTTCACAGCCAATAGGAAAACCATTGTAACCAATACCTACAATCTTCTTCTCTTTATTGACAATACAGGCACCAACTTGTGTACTTGGATCCTTACTTCGCATTGAAGAAAGCATGGCAAGTCCCATGAAATATTCATCCCAACTTAGATAATCTTGTCTTTTAGGCATTTTTAATTTTCCCCTTCATATATTCAATAATTTCTTCAGTAAGTTTTACCCTACTAGATTTATATAATAACAGTACATGATGAGAGTGACTATAGTTCTTCATTCTTGTAACTCGTCCCATGTAATCCTTTGAACCATTCTCTTTTGCAATTATTGCAAAGTTTTTAAATGGAACAGTTCTATCTCCTGTATCATGAATCGAAAATAACGGACATGTCAACTTATTAAAATTTTTTCTTACAATTTTCTCTGCTTTTATCAAGCTCATCGTCTGATTGAAGTACAAACCATGATATCCTGTCCAACTTTCGTTTCCATCCTCACTCTCAACGCCATTGACTGTGTATGCACCTATGCTCTTCACAAAGATGTTCAAAATTCGAGTGAAAGCCCAGTATTTATTTGAAATGATTCTATCTTTCACACTGTTGAACACAATTGGTGCTGAAATTGCTATTATAGCATTTGGCTCCATATTTGTACCACTGTATTTCTCACCAAACTTGAGTGTCATCAGACCACCCATGCTTATTCCCAAAACAAATACATTTTTATATTTTTTCTGAAGCTCTTCGTATTTTCGACACTGAAAATCAAACCATTGAGTGAAGTTAGTTTTCAAGAAGTCCTCTGGACTTGTACCAAACCCTGGCATCAGATAGGCATAGGTATCTATTCCATTATCATACATCTGCTTGGAGCTGTAATCATATACATGTGGAGTGGAAGGAAAACCATGGATCATCAAGATAGCGGTATCTGCTTTTTCATCTTCATGAACTCGTATTATGCTGTGACATCTTGGAGCAAAACATTTGGATTCATCAGTCTCAATTGGAGTGACATCTCTGTCGTGATAAAAAACCAATGTGATGCTCCATGTAAGAAGCAATATTATAAAAATTATTATTATTAAAGGTATGTTCATAATAATCTATAATAACTGACTTATATTAATTTAACAACTGAAACAAAAAAATTCTCCCCCAAAATTAATTGAGAGAGAACTATTTTTAAGTATTTAACTAAATTACTATATTAAAACTTCCATTGTTGGAACTACAGCCAATAGAACACCAGCTGCTACAGCTGAGCCTAAAACACCAGCTACGTTTGGTCCCATAGCATGCATCAATAAGAAGTTCTGAGGATTGTCTTCCTGTCCAACTTTACTTGATACACGAGCTGCCATAGGAACAGCTGATACACCAGCAGAACCGATTAATGGGTTAACTGGGTGTTTTGAGATCTTGTTCATCAACTTAGCAATTAGAATACCTGTAGCTGTACCGATGGAGAATGCAACCAATCCTAGTAACAAAATACCTAATGTATTTAAGTTCAAGAAGTGTGATGATTCCATCTTTGAGCCAACAGCCAATCCTAAGAAGATTGTAACAATGTTCATCAATGAATTCTGCATTGTGTCACTCAATCTGTTAACAACACCACTTTCTTTTGCAAGGTTACCAAACATAAGGGAACCTAAAAGAGGAGTTGCAGATGGAAGTAACAATGCACATACCAATAATACTGCAATTGGGAATAAGATCTTCTCAAGTTTTGATACAGGTTTTAACTGTTCCATCTTGATCAATCTTTCTTCTTTAGTTGTCAATGCTCTCATGATAGGTGGTTGAATAATTGGAACCAAAGCCATGTATGAGTAAGCAGCTACAGCAATAGAACCCAAAAGTTCTGGCTTAAGTCTACTTGTAACATAAATAGCTGTAGGACCATCGGCACCACCAATGATACCAATTGATGCTGCAGAGTGTAAGTCGAAGTTGATACCAGGAACAAAGTTCAATGCCAATGCGCCTAATAGAGCTACGAAAATACCAAACTGTGCAGCTGCACCTAAAATTAAAGTCTTAGGGTTAGCAATTAACGGACCAAAGTCTGTCATCGCACCAACACCCATGAATATAATTATTGGGAACAATCCAGTGCTAATACCTGAATCGAATAATAATTTAATAAAACCTGCAGCACCATTATTAGGGTCTGTACCTGCAATGAATGCTAGAGGGATATTTGATAATATACAACCAAAACCAATTGGTAGTAATAATAAAGGTTCAAAACCCTTTTTGATAGCCAAGTAAATCAATAACAAACCAACAAGGATCATTATAAAGTTACCAGCTCCAAATTCGGATCCAGCCATACCTAAGAAGCCATAAACTCCTGTAGACTGTCCTAATTGTGAAAACGCTGTACCAATCATACGCTTTATACTCCCTTAGCCTATTACGATTAAATCATCGTCTGAATTAACTTGATCACCTTGAGCTACACAAATTTCAGTAATTGTTCCAGCAGCTGGAGCAAAAATCTCATTTTCCATCTTCATAGCTTCCATTACCATTAGGCTATCGCCTTCTGCTACAGAATCACCAACTTTTACGTTGAAACGAAGAGCAAGACCTGGCATTGGAGCTTTTACAGTTGTACCTGCGCCTGAAGCAACAGGAGCAGCAGTAGCAGTAGCTGGAGCTGCAGCAGCTTGAGATGCAGCAATAACTGCTTCATCAATACCATTTGCAACATCTAGAGGATATGATACGCCATTAACTTTAACGTCTGTCTTACCAACTTTTACGCCGTAAGCTTTACCGTTAACAGATACTGTGTATTCGCCACTCTTTTTAGCCTTTTCAGCTTCTCTATCAATCTTTCTAACACCATTAACTTTTGCTTTATTTGTTAAGAATAAAATACCTTTATCTTTACATGATGCAGCAATGAAGATGTTCTCTTCAGTTTCTGGTAAACCAGCTTCTTTAAGCATTGCAATAGCTGGACCTCTGCCCTTCTTAGGATCAGCGTCGTTGATATCAGCAACCATCTTAGTAGTTGGTTCTAGACCTAATTGTTCTGCAGCAATTTTAACAACTTCTGCATCTGGAGCAACTGGAGTCTTACCGAAATAACCAAGAACCATCTTGCCGTAACCTTCAGCAATTTTCTTCCAAGGGCCAAACATAACGTTATTAAATGCCTGATGGAAATAGAACTGAGATACAGGAGTTACAGATGTACCGAAACCACCCTTAGCTACAGTTTCACCCATTGCTTTAACAATTTCAGGGAATTTATGCATTAAGTTGTTATCTCTCAACATCTGAGTGTTAGCTGTCAATGCACCACCTGGTAGTGGGAAGAATGGAATGTTAGGGTTAACTTTTGATGCTTCTGGTGGAGTGAAATAATCTTTCATACAATCTTCGAATACTGTTTCAGCTTTTCTGATAGCTTCAATATCGATATCTAGATCGTAATCTGTTCCACGTAATGCATGCCATAGAGTGATGATATCTGGTTGACCAGTACCACCTGATACAGGAGACATTGAAAGGTCAACGCCGTTTGCACCAGCTTCAATAGCACTGATATACTGTTGAATAGATACACCAGCTGTTTCATGGCTGTGCATTCTAATATTTACGTCTTTACCTAATAATTTACGAGCTCTTTTGATTGTTTCGTAAATTGTGTGAGGAGTTGAAGTACCTGATGCATCTTTGAAACATACTGAATCAAATGGAATACCTGCATCTAAAATGCTCTGTAGAACACCAATATAGAAATCAGGATTGTGTGCACCTTCTACCCCTGGTGGAAGACTCATCATTGTTACGGTTACTTCATGTTTTAGACCTGCTTCAACAATAGCTTTACCACTGTCGATAAGGTTGTTAACATCGTTCAATGCATCAAAGTTACGGATTGTTGTCATACCGTGTTTTTTGAACATCTGAGCATGTAACTTAATTATATCTCTTGACTGAGAATCTAGTCCTACAACGTTAACACCACGTGATAAAGTCTGTAAGTTAGCATCAGGACCAGCTACTTTTCTAAATTCGTCCATCATATCAAAAGCATTTTCATTTGTGTAGAAATATAGTGACTGGAAACGTGCTCCACCACCTGCTTCGAAATGAGTAATTCCTGCTTCTTTAGCTGCTGCTACAGCTGGCATGAAATCTTTTGTGAATACACGTGCTCCGTAAACTGATTGGAAACCGTCACGGAATGCTGTTAACATAAAATCAACTTTCTTCTTCATAATTATACCTTTTATTCTCTGGATTTTGCTACAGCGGCTGCAATGGCAGCTGCAATTTCTGGTTCGGCACTAAATGCGTTTGCACTAGGTTGAGCTTTTCGACGAGCAGGTGCTGGTGCAGGTGCTGGTCTCTTAGCTTCAATTTTTCCTACCACAGCGCTTAAAGCCTTGGTAACGAAAATTAGAATAACTAGGAATATGAGAACTGTTCCCATACCCAATAGCATGAGAGTTACACCATTTTGCAACAGACCACCAATTTGATCACGAGCAACTTGAGATAGTTCTATTATCATACAAACTCCTGGATTATTATTATTTTTGTGTTAAGACTAGCTTAACTATCAGTGCAATAATAATGGGAATGCCTTGAAGTTTCAAGCTATAATGACCGTCTAAAAACCTATTATTCCTACTAATTAATTAAATAATACACATGGATTAAAGTTATGCAACAAAAGGCAACAAAATAACTCTTATTAATTAGTTGACTACTGATTAATTTGGATATCTACTTTTCTAACAAAATAAAAAAATTCATCTTATTCATTGCTATCTAAATATATAAATAAAAATAATTGTTTATGATTTATGTTTTTTATTATTCATATATTTTCTGAATTTTGTCGATTATCCTTTATTTAAAATTAGTTAGCTTTTTTTATCATAATATTGTGTATTTTGCCTTGCCGAATTTAGTTAATTGTTCTATTTTTATTTTATTGTCTATTTTGAATAGACGAAGGAGCAATAGATGTCCAATGAACAATCCTCTGCTAATCAGACGGAACTACAAGACAAACAAATAGAAGAAAGAATGTCACTTATCGGTAAAAAGATAATTGTCATGAGTGGTAAAGGTGGAGTTGGAAAAACAACTGTTACCGTTAACCTAGCTAATGCTCTAGCAGACAAGGGTTACAAAGTTGGTATTTTAGATACAGACTTACATGGCCCAAATGTTGCTAAGATGCTTGGTTGTGAGAAAAGTACACTTGAATCTCCTGATGGAAAAACTATGATGCCTATACAAGTTAGAGATAACTTATGTGTTATCAGTTTATCATTTGCAATTCCAGATTCTGGCGCACCAGTTATTTGGAGAGGTCCAATGAAAATTGCTGCTATCAAACAGTTCATCGGTGATGTTGAGTGGGGAACTTTAGACTACTTACTTATCGATACACCACCTGGAACAGGTGATGAACAGCTAACAGCTATTCAATCAATCCCTGGCATGACAGGTTCTGTTATTGTAACAACTCCTCAAGAAGTAGCACTACTTGATGCTAGAAAGAGCGTTAACTTCTCTAAAAAATTAAATCTAAGAATTCTAGGTATCGTTGAAAACATGAGTGGCTTGATCTGTCCTCATTGTGGTGATGTGATTCCTCTATTCGGTATGGGTGGCGGCATAGAGCTTGCTACAGAAGCTAAAGTTCCATATCTTGGAAGAATTCCTCTTGAAATTAATTTAAGAGAAAATGAAGATACTGGTAAGAGTCCTCTAGAGATGAATCCAGATTCAGAAAGTTCAAAAGCACTGCGCAGCATTGCTGATTTATTAGATTCTTCAACAGAAGTTGGTGATCCTAATGACTACATTGGCACAAACAAGTGTTCTCCTACATCTTGTGCTAACTGCAGCAGCAATTGTACTTCAAGGGAAAAATAGTTTATGAAAGACAAATTTGAAATTGGAAATATAGAAAATCCAGAACACCTAAAATGGGAGATTCTTGAGAATGAACCAGTTATGGAAACAGCAATTTTCAATATCGATAAGAGTCTTAGAAAGTCTAAGAAAGGAGTTGTTGCTCCTTTCTTCACTTTAAAAGCACCCAACTGGATCACAGTCATTCCTTGGTATAGAAATGAGGAAGGAGTTCCTTGTTTTGTTATGGTACAGCAGTACCGTCACGGTTGCCAAAGAATAATCAGAGAGTTTCCAGCGGGTATGGTAGATGATGGAGAGAGAGCAATTGTTGCTGCAAAGCGAGAGTTGAGTGAGGAAACAGGAATTGTTTCAAAAGATATGAAGCATCTTGCAACCATCAATCCAAATCCTGCCTTTATGGATAATGAAGCTAATTTTTATTTGGCAAAAGAAATAGAAAGAACTGAAAAACGTAATTTAGATGAAACTGAAGACATTGATGTTTTATCTGTTCCCGTAACAGAGGTAATTGAGAAGATGGGTACTGACCCACTTTATGACAATGGTGTTATGATTGCAGCATTGACATTCTTCTTGAAAGAAGCGATCAAAAATCCAGATCTTTTGAAGTAAATTAAATAAATACTATTTTTGTACCAGAGCTCCTATATTTTTGTTATAATGATTATAACTCAAATAAAGGGGCTTTTATTATGAAAAGATTTAATTCAATAGTTTTGATCATGGCATGCATACTTGCAGGTACCATAACATTGACTTCATGTTCTTCTATGGCTGGCATGAAGAATTCAAAAACAGTTCGAACAGTAAGTGTTACAGGAAATGGTTCTGTGAATCTAACTCCAGATATGGCATCTTTCAATGTTCAAGTCAGCGAGACAAGAGATACAACATCTGAAGCTTTGAATGCTATGAATGAGAAGACAAGCACAATTTTTGATATATTGGATGCTTACAATATTGAAAATAAAGATAGAAAGACAAACTCCATAAACCTCAGAACTGATTACGATTGGATAGACAGCAAGCAGGTTGTTGTGGGACAGGTTGCAAGTCAGAGCATAAATGTGAAGCTAAGAGACCTAGATCAACTTGGATCTATAATTGATAAATTGAGCACAGTAAATGAAATCAATCTTGGATCAATAAATTACAACACAGAAGATACTGATGAAGCAGAGACAGAAGCTAGAATAATGGCTGTTGAAGATGCAAGAGAGAAAGCTCAATCAATTGCAGATGCAGAAAACATGACTTTAGGATTACCAATCAGCATCAACAACTCCTCAAGTGATTTGAATATTAGAAACTATCCAAACATGATGGAAGCTGTTTCATTGAAATCTGTATCTACATCAGTTTCAACTCAGGCTCCAACAGGTGAGATAACAATCACAGGACAGGTAAATATCGTCTATGAATTGATTGCAAAATAAATATTTTAAATTTTACATCAGCTGTCATTGAATGAAATCAATGATGGCTGTTTTTTTATCTTTTTATATGACATCCAATTTCATTGAAACAGTGGCCTATTTTATTACTTTTTATATTCATAATACTACTTTATGAATTAATCTTACCATCATCATTGCTCGAATGTTGATTTTTAACGTATTCCTCCCCTTTATTTAATTCAAATGAATTGCTATTTTAAAAACCATGAAATTATATGTAGTAAGACATGGTGAGACAACCTACAACAGAGATGAACTTGTTTGTGGTGTTACAAATGCACAACTGACAGAGAAAGGAATATCTCAGGCTTCACAGCTTGCAAAAGATATTGAAACACAGAGTGAAAAATTTAATATAAAACATATTTATGTATCTCCTCTTGATAGAGCACGCAACACAGCAGCTCCTATTGAAAAGGCTCTGAATCTGAAAGCAGAAATAGAGCCAGGAATAAAGGAATTCAATTTCGGTAAATATGAAGAGTGTCCTATAAGTGATCCCAAATTCAGAGAATTGAGATACAAACCATTTGTACGATTTGATGATGGAGAATCTGTTCTTACAGCAACTCACAGAATATATTCTGCAATAGATAAAATTATTGCTCGTCATAAAGATGAAGATGGAAATATTTTATTTGTTTGTCATGGAACATGTGCAAGAATAATTCACACATACTTCCACGATATTGAGCAAGATGATTATTACAAATTACTGATTCCAAACTGCTCATTGATTGAATTTGATATATAGCAGTTCGTTGATTTAAAACCCAAAAAAGCTTACGTAAAAAAAATTGCGTAAGCTTTTTTTATATCGATAGACAATTATTTTTACAATATTTGTTGTCATGCCTATCTGGTTTTATTACTCTTTCTTCATATCATAAACAAACCTAACTCGGAGATATTAAATTATGACAAGAAAGAGACTTACAATATTTATATTGCTTTTTGCAATATTTGCTTTAATTGGTTGCACAAAAGATACAACTTCAAAATCTGACTCAACCAGTTCAGAGATAGCAGAAAGTACAGAGGCAGAGAAGAATGTTCTTGTTTTCATTCCAGGTGCTGTTGATGGAAACCCTCCATATCAAAATTTGAATAATGGAGCACTGCAATATGCACAGGAGAATCCAAATGTCAAAGTGAAGACCTATGAAGCTGGATTCAATCAAGCCGAATGGGAAAGTCAATTAACAAGTCTTGTTGCATCAGGCAAATATGATATTGTTTTGACAACAAATCCATCACTTCCTGAAATTTGTGATAACATTTCAAAGAAGTTTCCAAATCAGAAGTTCATAATTACAGATGCATATTTAAATGGCAATGAAAATATAAAGACATATGAATACAATCAATACCAGCAGTCAGTCATACTTGGCTATCTTGCAGGTTTGATCACAACAAGTGATATGAAGAATATCAATCCTGATAAAAAGGTTGGATTCATCCTATCTCAGGAATATCCTCTTGTAACAGATGATATAATTCCAGGATTCAAGGAAGGTCTTCAGCTTGCAGATAAGGATATCACAGCAGATGTTCGTATTGTTGGAAACTGGTATGATGCATCAAAGGCTTCAGAACTCGCTCTTTCTATGGTAGATGGTGGGGTTGATACCTTCACTTCAATTGCAGGTGGTGCAGCTGAGGGACTTTATAAGGTTGCAAAAGAAAAAGGACTCTATGTTGTTACCTATGATATCAATTCATACAGCGATATTCCTGGGACAATTGTTGGAAGTGGTGATATAGAATCAATCAAACTTGTAAAAGCTGCTTTTGAAGAGGCTTTCAATGGAACTCTTAATTATGGTGATGCCGAAATTGTTGGAATTGAAGAAGGAATTGTAGATTTTTACTGGGAAGACCCACTGTTTAAGCAGTCAATCAGCTCAGATGTTTACGATACATTCATGTCTTGGTACAATCAAGTAAAAAATGGAACAATAAAAATCGAGAAAAATAATTAATGGCAAATACGGCTATATCAGTAGAGCACTTATCAAAGTGGTATAAAACAGAATCTATTATGGCAAACGATGATCTCACCCTCAGTTTTCACAGGGGTGAGATTACCTGTATTGCTGGAGAAAATGGTGCAGGCAAATCCACGTTGATGAAGATCCTTTTTGGAATGACAACTCCAACAAGTGGTAAGATATTTGTAGATGACAAAGAGGTACAGATACCACATCCCCTTGTGGCTCAGTCTCTTGGTATTGGAATGGTTCATCAGAAGTTCAAACTGTTCAATGATCTGACAATCAGTGAGAACGTTGCTCTTGGAGTTGAGAAGAAAAAACATTTTCTGCTGGACAAGAAGACAATAAGAAAAGAAGTTCAGCAGTTGATTGATGACCACAATTTCAAACTAAATGCAAGTGATAAAATCAAGGATCTGGGTACAGGAGAGAAACAGCTTGTAGAGATACTTAAGATGCTTTACAGAAAAGCAGAGATACTCATATTCGATGAACCAACTGCTGTTCTAACTGAAAGTGAGACTCAATCACTTTTCAATACAGTAAGGGAGCTCAAAGAGGCAAACAAATGCATAATTCTAATAACTCATAAGGTTGAGGAGATTTTAGCTATATCTGACACCATATCTGTTATGAGAAAGGGAAAGTTGATTGGAACATATGAAAGATCTCATCTTGATGAGAAGAAACTATCAGATCTGATCATGGGAGAGCATGTTGAGCAAGTCAAGGTTCACAAAGTTGGAAACAACTTCTTAGAAAAAGACAGAGTCATCAAATTCGACGATGTGACTGTATACAGAAAGCATCAAGCAAAGCCACTTCTTGATCACATCACATTCAATGCTCACCGAGGAGAGATTCTTGGATTCTGCGGAGTGAGTGGTAACGGAATGGGTATTCTTGAGGCAATATTGGGAGGGATGCTTCCAATCAGTAGCGGACACATATATTTAAACGACAGTGAAATCACCAATCTTACTTCAGACAAGCTCAGAAAAAAGGGGCTTGCTTTTGTTCCTGCCGATAGATACCAATACGGATCTGCTGCAGATGGTACTCTTTCAGAGAATCTGATTATAAACCACAAAAACCATCTCAAAGAAAGAAATGAGTTCTCTTACCCACTCATAGAACAATTCGACATTGATGGCACAGTTGACCAAAAGATGAAGACATTGAGTGGTGGTAATATTCAAAAGGCCATTGTTGCTAGAGAGATTGAGAACATGAAATCATACATAGTGCTCTCAAACCCTACCTGGGGAATGGACCTTGCTGCCACAGCTTACATTCATTCTCAGATAATTGATCTGAAGAGAAAAGGAGCAGCTGTAATTCTTCTCTCATCAAATGTAGACGAAGTTCTTCTTCTATCTGATAAGATAAATGTACTCAACAATGGGAGAATAATAAAATCTTTTGATGGCAGCAAACATCTAGATAAGCTGATTATTGGAGAGTACATGCTGGGGAAGAAAGTATGATGAAAAAATTGAAAAATAACAAAACACTCAAAGGAATATTAACAATTCTCTCTTTGAGTTTGATGATACTTGTGGTTCTTGCCTTTCTTTTGAGCGATGAGCCACTTCTGACCTTAAATGCAATATTTGTAGGACCTCTTTCCAATCTTTATTATTTTGGTAACACTCTCAACTCAATGATTCCACTCATGTTAGGTGGACTTGGAATTCTTGTTGCATTGAAATGTGGATTGATGAATTTAGGAGGCGAAGGTCAGATATACATAGGTGCACTGTTTGCATCCATCTTTGCCTATAAATTCCAAGGCCTGGGTTACATAAGTATTGTAATTGGATTGATTGCTGGTTTCTTGATATCCTCATTGATTGCAGGAATAAGTGGTATCTTCAAGGTCAAATACAACACATCAGAGATGATAACATCATATTTGATATCGGTAGTTGTAACATACATCACAAACTATTTGATATCATCTCCATTTAAAGATCCAAACACAAACCTTGTTGCAACTTCAAAGATAAAATACATGCTCCATGATATATTGCTTCCATCACAGCTCACCACTGGAATAATATATGCTGTGATCATTGTCATTGCTCTCAATCGTATTTTAAATCACACAAGATTTGGATATGAGAACAGAATGGTTGGTTACAACAAAGAATTCGCACGCTATGGCGGTATCTCAATAAACAAGACCTACATGCTATCAATGCTTCTCAGTGGAGGTCTTCATGGCCTTGCCGGTGGTTTTGCAATTGTAGGTACATATGGAACTGCAATAAAGAGCTTCTCAAGTGGTATGGGATGGAATGCCATAGCAATTGCATTGATTGCATTGAACAATCCTCTTGGAGTTATTCCAGCTGCCTTTTTCTTTGCATGGATAAATCAAGGTACACTGATTGCAATGCAGACAACCAACATCACAAGTGATATTGCTCTCATCGTTCAGTCATGTATTTTATTCTTAACAACTTCAGTTGTTCTATTAGGAGATAACAAATAATGAACAGTCTAATAAATAACACTCTCAGTATTTTGACTCCACTTCTGTTGATTGCAACAGGTGCTCTTGTTACAGACCTTGCAGGTTCCTTGAATATAGCACTTGAAGGATTGGTAACAATAAGTGCCCTATTCTCAATCATAGGAGTATCAATTACCCACTCTATTGTACTTGGTACCCTCATTGGAATATCATCCTCAATGATTCTGGCATACATACTCTCCACCATAACAAGCAAGTTGAAAGCAAATATATTCATCACTGGACTTGCAACAAACCTGCTTGCAACAGGTATCTGCTCTGTTACAACTTTCTCAATCTACAACACAAGAGGCAATGTTAAATTTGAAAATTTAAAAGCTATTTCTAAATTCAGCATTGGTGGAATTGAAATAACTCTCTTCTTGATTGTGTCTTTGATTTTATTGGCTCTCACCTATGTATTTTTGAACATGAGTGCAACAGGACTCAGGATAAGAGCCTGTGGAATGGACCCTCATTCTTTGAAGAGCTATGGTATCTCAAGAAGCAGAACAAAGCTGATTGCCTTTCTGATTTCAGGTTTCTTCTGTGGAATGGCTGGTAGCTATCTCTCTCTAAATCTTGGCTCCTATGTAGCTGGAATCAGTTCAGGAAAGGGCTGGATTGGCCTTGTAATAATTTACCTTGCAGGATCAAACATAAAGTATCTACTTCCTGCAGCCCTGACTTTTGCTGTAGCAGAGGCTCTTTCAATCTATTATCAGGGCATAACGAATCTGCCACCAGACATTGTCTTGGCTCTTCCATCTGTATTCACTTTACTAGTTATGGTAATTGTCTCTATAATCGTATATAAGAAAAACTTAGTTCAGAGGTAATATATGATTTTAGCATACGACATTGGCACCACCACTTTAAAATTAGCTTTGGTTGATGAGAGAGGTAATTTCTTCAACTACCAAGAGCAGAGGGTGATGAGCCACATAGATGGCGACAGAGCTGAATGCAACAGCCAAGACTATCTTACCTTTCTATCTCTCTATCTAAAGAGTGTGGATACATCACTCATTGATGCAATATCAGTGAGTGGAACAGGACCAAGTCTTGTTCCCACTCTTGGTGAGCCTGTAATTGAAAATGATCTTATAAAGGTCAAAGCATATCCAACTCGCCTCTATCTTGATAAAAGAGGACAGTGCAAAAGTCCTGATGTAAGTGAATTCTGGAATGAATATGTCGATGGATCTTTCATCATCCCCTCCGTTCTGGCAATGAGAGATTATGAAAGTGCTACATTCGAAAATACAAAATACTTTCTATCAGCAGATGGGGTTGTTAACTATGCTCTGACAAATTGCCTTGCAACTGTTAACACTCCAGATGGACTTCTAAAATATTATTGGAATGAAGAATGTCTCAATCACTTCAATTTGAGTGATGAGAAATTCCCTCCAATTGTTGATTCAGGAATAATTCTAGGCGAGATAAGAGAGGACATTGCCAAGACATTCAATTTAAAAAAAGATGTGAAGGTTATCTCTGGTGGTGTTGATTTTTATGTGAACATACTTGGCTCAAGAGCAAATAAGAATGGTGTCATGTGTGATAGAGCAGGTACAAGTGAGGGACTCAATCTCTGCAGTGATATCCCCATCGCAATTGATGGGCTTCTTAATTATGAGCATCCAATTGATGGAAAGTTCAATGTATCAGGAATGATTTCAACAACAGGAGCAGCTGTTGATTGGATCAGAAAGGTAATGAACATCGATGATAAGGACTACAATTATTTCTACAAACTGGCATCATCTGCTAAAGATTCAAGTGAGCTAATATTTCTTCCATACCTAAGTGGTGAGAGGGCTCCAATTTGGAATTCTCATGCTAAGGGTGTGATGTTTGGAATGGGTCTTGATTCTGGAAATGCTGAAATTGCAAAGGCTGTTGTAGAGGGAACTGCTCTTGCTCTTAAGGATGTCATAAAAACCATGGAGATGGAGGGAGCCTTCATTGATGAGATAAATTTTGCAAATTCTCACACTTTAAACAACTACTATCTTCAATTGAAATGCGACATCACAAACAAAAAAGTAAACATAATTGAAACAAAATCAGCGGAACTACTTGGTATTGCAATGCTCTGCTACAAAGAGATGGGAGTTTACTCATCATTGGTAGAAGCAATTGAAAATATGAGTAAAATCACTCGAACATATTTACCAAATCCAGCCAATGTTGAGAAATATGATAAGATGTACATACGCTATAAACACCTGTACAAGGTGCTTAAGAGTGAATTTACAAAACTTTAGCTTTATTTTTTCACAAAATCATAGTATAATTTGAAATAATTATTCAGTTAAAAGGCCTAACAGGAGTTAAGTTTAGTGTACAATTTAAGTTACAATATTGTGGGATTCATTTTTATAGTGATTCTCACTTGTTATTTTCTATTTAGGCCTGTGTTTCCGAACCTTTCAAATAGACGCTACCGATTGATACTTCTGATATCAGTAGCATCAATTGGTCTTGATACGCTTACAGCACATACAATAAACAATGCACAGCATTATCCAGTATCTCTCAATTATACTCTGAATATAATATTCTTTTTACTGAATCTTAGCTTGCCCTACCTGTTCTATCAGTACACTGTGATACTCACAAAGAACAATAGCTTAAAAAAGAATCTTCTCAATAAGATATTTATGATTTTCTACGTATTTCAAACATTCATAATTCTATCTACTCCAATTCTACACCTCATGTTCTACTTTGATGAGAATCTGATATACACACATGGAAGTCTTTATGTCTTCATTGCTGGCTTTGATTTGATCATCATGCTCATATCAGGGAGAACTGTCATCAAATACGGGCAAAAGATGCCAAAAATACAGAGAGTGGTAGTGATA
>JBFHKM010000027.1:0-25181 GCA_041595335.1 Sphaerochaetaceae bacterium | reverse complement strand
TTCATATAAAAAAGATACTCAAACATAATTTAAAATTCAAGTAATAAAAGTGAATTAATACCAATATTAACATTACTCATTGCAGCACTCTCTCAAAAGCTTTTTTGTAAGCAGTATGGAAGAAGCCACTGTGCCACTTTTGATATCAAGAGCAGCAGCTAGAGTCCTTTGACTGATGTGCCTGTTGTTCAGTTTCGCAATGTGCTGTATAGCGTGGTTGTATGTTCTTGTTGTGGTCTCAATTTTGTCTTGAATCATCTCTTTTTTTGTGTATATTGTTGAATAATCCTTCATGGATTTCAGTTCAAGAATTCTCATCATGAGCTTTGCACTTCTCTCTTTCTCCTGCTCAATTGTATCTTTCACATCTGTAAAGAGGAGACGAGATGTCGACAGCAGCTCTATTATGATCTCTTCATTCACACTGAAAAGCTGACTGCATTCCATGGTGTAGTTATCAAGGATTATATCTGGAAATATCATTATGTAGATCAATATCCGTCTACGAATTACCTTGCTGTCCATCTGTGAATAAAGTTTTTTAAAGAATGGATTATCAATCTCACATGTCAATTTAGATCTTCTTGCCCTGATGATTTTGTTGAAATCTCTCTTCAATTGTTTGTTTCTCTGAGAATCAAGCTCAGGATAGGATGAGAAACGATTGTATTCAGGAGAGCTCTCACAGACTCTGTCATAATAAACTTTTGACAGCAAGCACTGATTGTCACCAATTGGTTCAACTGAATAATTGTCTTCAGTGATCTGTGATATGTGGTAGATGTTCTGTTTTATGGCTTCATCATTTGTCTTTTTGTTGAGCCTCAGTTTATAAAAATAAGACCAATTCCAGATGATTGAAGTGAAAAAAGAAAAGAACGATCCCTTCTTCTCATCAAACATAGGATAATAAGAATCAATTTTTTTCTCATACATGCAATAAAAATCACTCAAGTTCTCTTCATCAATCAGTTTGTATTTCATTGGTATGTTGTAAAGCATGATCTTTAAGTATTTAGATAACTCACTGTACTCTCTGCAGTCTTTTCCATTTTTAGCAACTATCAAGCCAAGTCTTGAAACCTCTTCCTTCTGCTGTTGTGTAAATTCTATATTCATAAGTAGCTGAACCTCCAGGATTGACTTTGCATGAAACATGCCAACTCTAACTGGTGCCAATCGTACTTGGTACTCAGAAAATTTTACTTGGGTTTTGATTTTTATCTGTTGTTTACAAAAAGATATCAGTTTGTAAAATATCATCAAAAATGAATCGTGATGCTTTTTAATTATCAACAAAAAGAGGGGAATATTGTGATCTATCAATGCATTTCTTTACAATTATAAAGAAATGCATGGCTTCAAGAATTAGAAAAATATCTTGAATGGTATTTTATTTTTGCTCAAAAAAAGGTTCCTAAAAACTAATTTAGGAACCCTCTATATATATGAGTTTGAGCTTATTGTTTGTTGTACTCTTCTATGATAGCTGATGTAACACGATTTACGATTTCATCATACTCGCCATCTATGGTAGCACCTGATGCTTTGACATGGCCACCACCACCGAATTGAACAGCAAATTCACTTACATTGAATGATGTGTTGTAATTTGCTCTAAGACCAAGATTGACGTTGCCATCACCTTCTTTGAAAACGCAGACGGCTTTGACACCTTCCACGTTCATAATTTGGGTGTAGTAATTGTCACTTGGGCACTCTCCTTCATCAGTTTTTCTGAAGTAGGAAAGGGCAATAGCTCCATCACATACAAACTTTGTTCTTTCAACTAATTTGCATGTATTTTTTAAATAATCAAAAGGCTTACCACCATTCATCTGTGCCATTGTCTCACTTGGACTGACTCCAATTTCAACTAAATCAGCTGCTTCTCTAATTGCAACACCATTTGTTGGTGATACAAATTTAAAGAAACCAGAATCAGTTGCAAAACCAAAAAATAATTGTTTTGCAACTTCAAGTGTTATCTCAACATTCAACTCTTCATAAAGTTTTTTAATCAATAGAGTTGTAGAAGTTGAGTTTTTGAATATATAACTTAACTCCCATCCTTGGTTCAATGAAGTTGGGTGGTGGTCAATTACTACAGTCTTGAGTCCTCTTACTTGATTTTCAAAACTACCAATTCTGCTGAGCTCACCACAATCAACCAATATCAATAGGGGATTGTCACTCAACATCTCATCGGTAAGTTTCTTTTCAAATAAGTACTCCACAGCTTTTGTTTCCTCTCTTTCGAAAGGACCATCGTTTGCAAGAATTACTTCCTTACATCCGATCTGTTGCATGAGATTTCCCATAGCAAGCTGACTGTTGTAACAATCACCATCAGGTTTTTTGTGACCTATGATAATTACTTTGGAAGCACTTTTAAGAGCTTTGATCACTTTATCTTCAAAAGGAGGGAAGTCATATTTATTCATTAGCCAGTTATCTCCAATTTATTTAATTCTTCTAACATCAATGTACCGCCTTCAGTATAAACCTTAGGTGTTGCACCTTCTGTTACACATTCTCGAGAAATAACAACCTTTGATGCACCTTCAAGAGAAGGAATATCATACATTATTGTGAGCATGATATTTTCAACGATTGATCTTAGTCCTCTTGCTCCAGTTTTTTGAGATACTGCTTTTTCAGCAATAGCCAGGATAGCATCCTGCTCAAATTCTAGATCAATGTTCTCCAATCTCAATGATGTGATGTACTGTTTGACAATTGAGTTCTTTGGTTCAGATACAATTTTAACAAGATCTTCTTCACTCAAGTTGTTTAAAGATACATGAATAGGTAAACGACCAATGAATTCTGGAATCAAACCAAACTTAACCAAATCATCTGGTAGAAGTTGTTTGTATAGTTTTGAGAGGTCTTTCTCTTCTTTGGTTATGATTGTTGCACCAAAACCCATAGGTTGAGTTGTAACTCTCTTTTCAATGACCTTATCAAGACCAACAAAAGCACCACCACAGATGAATAGGATATTCTTTGTGTCTAACTTGAGCATCTCTTGGTTTGGATGTTTACGTCCACCTTGTGGTGGAACAGAAGCTACCGTACCTTCAATGATCTTCAATAAAGCCTGTTGAACACCTTCGCCACTTACATCACGAGTGATTGAAACATTCTCACCTTTCTTAGCAATCTTATCAATTTCATCTAAGAAGATGATACCATGTTCAGCTTTTTTGATATCGTTGTTAGCGTTTTGAATTAATTTTAAAAGTATGTTTTCTACGTCTTCACCAACATAACCAGCTTCTGTTAAAGTGGTAGCATCAGCTATTGCAAAAGGAACATTCAATTTCCTTGCTAAAGTCTGAGCAAGTAAGGTCTTACCTGTACCTGTTGGTCCAATCATTAGAATATTTGACTTATCAAGTTCAACGCCTTGGTCTTTTATTTTTTCCTGGAACTTTACTCTTTTGTAGTGGTTGTACACTGCAACAGATAAAACTCTTTTAGCATCTTCTTGTCCAATTACATATTCATCAAGGTAATCTTTCAATTCTCTAGGAGTTGGAATGCTTCCATCCTCTGAGAACATAGAATCACCATCAAGATCAATTGTTGATCCCTCTTCTGAAGATGATGCTGGATAACCTGCAACCATGTAGTAGCATTTTTCAATACATTCATCACATATTGCAACACTTCCATGTTTTGCGGTAATCAGTTGTTTACAATCTTCTGCAGCTTTACCACAGAAAGAACAACTATTTGCTTTTGGGGGTTTTGATCCAAATGCCATTTTATCTCCTCATGACTTTATCTACTAAGCCATACTCTAGTGCTTCATCAGCGCTTAAGAAATAATCTCTCTCTACATCTTTTTTAACAGTATCTTCATCTTTACCAGTGCAAGATACAAGTATATCTGTAGTCAATTTCTTAATACGAAGAATTTCTTTTGTGTGAATTGCAATATCAGTAGCTTGTCCTTCAACACCGCCCCAAGGTTGGTGAATCATAACTCTAGCAGAAGGTAAGATAAATCTTTTTCCTTGAGCGCCAGCTGTCAAAAGAAGGGCACCCATGCTAGCAGCTTGTCCCATACAAATTGTTTGAACATCTGGTCTGATATATTGCATTGTATCATATATTGCCATACCAGCTGTTACGCTACCACCAGGACTGTTGATATAAACACTTATATCTTTTGATGGATCTTCACTTTCTAAAAAAATCAACTGAGCTACAACAAGATCTGCTGTTGCATCATTTATCTCTCCATCAAGAAATATGATTCTGTCTTTGAGTAATCGGCTAAATATATCGTAAGAGCGTTCTCCTACACCGGATTGTTCTACAACCATAGGAACTAAGGTTTGCATTCTAGTGTTATCCATAAATTACTCCTAATTTATTTTGTTTTTTATGATAAAAGGCGGAACAAACAATGTCCCGCCTCTAATTCCTTAAAATAATGATATTTTAATTATTCAGTATCTGCAGCAGGTGCTTCTTCAACTGGACCATTCATCAACTCATCAAAGCTCAATTTCTTGCTGCTTTTGAATTTGTTGTTTGCTACTAGGAAGTCATTAACCTTTGAGAACTTGATGTTATCTGTAACGATTTCTGTGTAGTATTTAATCTGATCTTCAGTGAACTTAGAAGTATCGCCAAGACCTTCTTTGATCTCTTCTTCAGTTACTTTAAAGTCTTCAGCATCTTTAATCTTTTCTTGGATTAAGTTTCTGTTGATGTCTTTTTGAATCATTGGAGCCCAAGTTTTCTTAAGATCATCAAGAGATTGACCCTGGCTACCAAAGATCTGAGTTAGAGTGTTCAAATCCATACCATTGTTCTGAGCAATTTGGTTTAACTGTTGATCAGCTTGTGCATCTACCATTGATTTTGGAGCAACGATAGGACATGCTTCTACAAGTTTATCCATTACTGCCTGATATCTAAGATCTTTCAATCTAGCATCAGCTCTTTCTTTAAGTGTCTTTTTAACGCCAGCTTTCAAATCATCAACTGTGTTGTAATCTTCACTGACATCCTGAGCAAATTCATCATCTACTTCTGGAACATCATTGAATTTAACAGCCTTCATTGTGATCTTGATTTCAACAGTTTTACCTGCATAATCAGCATCAGCGAAATCTTTTGCTAATTCTTTTTTAACTGTCTTTTCTTCATCAGCTTTCATACCAATTAAGTCTTCATCTAAGTTGAAGAAAGTAGGAGTTTGGCCGATTGTTACAGTGAAATCGTTTCTATCGTTCTTACCATCACTGTTCAATTCAGCAAAGTCAATTGTTACGATATCACCTTTTTCTGCTGCTGTATCTTTTGATACAATTAAAGCATTCTGTTGACGAAGTTTTTCAATTTCTGCTTCTACATCTGCTTTCAATACTGAAGCAGTAGGAGCTTCAATTTCTAAGCCTTTGTATTCTGGAAGGTCGAATTGAGGTAGTACATCATAAGAAACTGTGAAAGTTACATCTTCGTTTGCTTTGAAAGGTACTAAAGATTTTTCGTCTTTCAATTCTGGTGTTGAGTAAGCTAAAGGTTTGTACTTATCTTCTACTTCATCTAAAGCAGTTTTTAAGTCTTCTTCAATTAAATTGAAAGTTGCTTCTTCACGGATCATCTCACCGTACTTGTTTTCAACTAATTTAAGTGGTGCTTTACCTTTTCTGAAACCTTTAATTACAATGTCTTTTGAGTACTTTGTAATTAGAGCTTTATAAGCATCTTCAACGGATTGTGCTGTCAATGTAATGGACAACTCGACTGAGGAATTTTCTGTTTCCTTGATTTTCTTATCAGATATCATGCTATCTTCTTCCTTTTCGGTCGCTTTGACCTAATAGTAATTATCAAATGCAAGTCATAGGACTTGCTAAAGTTTTATGTTAACTAAAACTATAACCTAGACGATTATACACAAACAAAATTGTTTGAACTAGTACTAAGGTAGTCAAAATGAATGTAAAAGCAAACATTTTTGAATAAAAAAAGGAAAAAAAATGTTATTTAATCCAATTGGGTTATATTTTAAGTACGATTCAATATATCAAATAGACTATTTTTTGCCAACACCTCAAAAAGTGATTTAATGAAATTCATGGATTAACAATTGATAACACGCTTTGAATGAGATAATACATCGTAAAATTTTATTATTCTGAAACCTTATATATATAGTGTAATATATTATAAGGAAAAAAACAAATCTCTTTAAAGCATTTTGGAACCAGTAAATATATATTTGCTCCTTCTTCGAAGAAGATCTTCTCCATTAAAAAAATGGTCCATTTATGTAAAATATGTCGCATAACCCCCTTAGATTATCGATAATATTAATTAGTTGCTATAGGTAATCAATAAACTTTTATATATAAAAGTTTATTGAATTAGCTAAAACTAACACAATGCATAAATACATATAAAATAACGAATTAGCTAAATTAGGTGAAATAAAAAAAATGGCAAAAACAGCCTAAAATGGTGTTTTTAATCGATATTAATTTATTTTTATCGATTTTTTCTATTAACATAAAGAACTTGTTTTGATATATTTATTGATAAAGAAACTAAGAGTTCAGAAATATTTTTTTAACAGTAATTGTACAAAAAATAGGACTTTTAAATATACGTTTTATGTAACTTGTTTACGCTATTTATCAGATGTAAACTTTAGGAGATTAACATGAGCAATAAAATTACTATTATTGGTTCTGGTAGTGTTGGAGCAACAATTGCTTACACTATGACTGTAACTGGTTTAGCAGCAGAAATCGTAATGATTGATATCAACGTTGAAAAATCATTAGGAGAAGCTTTGGACATCAGACAAGGAACACCTTTCTGCGACCCTGTTTCAATATATGCTGGTAGTTATGAAGATGCTGTAGGTTCTGATATCGTTGTTATTACAAGTGGTGTGGCTAGAAAACCTGGTCAAACTCGTTTGGAATTAGCTCAAAAGAATGTTGATATCATGAAATCAGTTATTCCTCAGATTTCAAAATATGCTCCTGATGCAATTTATGTATTGGTTGCAAATCCTGTTGATATCCTAACTTACCAATTCTACAAATATTCAGACATTCCTAATAACCACATCCTAGGTTCAGGTACTCTACTTGATACAGCTCGTTTGAGAGCAAGATTAGCAGAATACTACTCACTATCACAAAAATCAGTACATGCATATGTATTTGGTGAACATGGTGATAGCTCATTTGTTCCTTGGTCATTAGCTAACATTTCAAACATTCCAATTGATAATTACAAAGATGCATTGAGCAACAAAGAACAGATTGTTCCAGATCTAGATCATGCAGAAGTTGAAAAATACATAAGAACATCCGGTGGTAAAATTATTGCTCGTAAGGGTGCTACATTCTTTGCAGTTGCAATTTCAGTTACACACCTCTGCAGATCAATTCTAAGTGGTAGTGACAGTGCAATGAGTGTTTCAACTATGATGAATGGTGAATACGGAATTGAAGATGTATGTCTAAGTACTTTGAACATTGTAGGTCGTAATGGTGTGGAAGGCAAACTTGAAGCTCCATTAACAGAAGAAGAAGTAAAATCATTACAGCATAGCGCAAACTGCTTAAAAGAAGTTATTGCTAGCTTAGATTTCGAATAAAAGGGGAATAAAAATGGAATATCGTATCGAACATGATTCAATGGGTGAAGTAAAAGTACCTAAAGATGTTTATTGGGGAGCTCAAACTGAAAGAAGTCATGAAAACTTCAATATTGGTGTTGGTATTGAAACAATGCCAGAAGAAATTGTTAAAGCTTTTGGCTATTTGAAGAAAGCATCTGCATTAGCAAACGCAGAACTCAAACCTCAAGTTATGACAGATAAAAAAGTAGATGCTATCTCTAAAGCATGTGACGAAGTGATTTCAGGAGAGCTTTTAAAGCATTTTCCTCTAGTTGTATGGCAGACAGGAAGTGGTACTCAATCAAACATGAATGCCAATGAAGTAGTTGCTAATCGTGGTAATGAAATAGCTGGTGAGAAGATCTTGCACCCAAATGATGATATCAACATGAGTCAGTCTTCAAATGATACATTCCCAACTGCAATGCACATCAGTGCTGTTCTTGTATTGGAAGATAAAGTTATTCCTGCAATTGACGCTCTGGTTGATACTTTTAAAGAACTTGAAAAAGTAAATCACCACAATGTTAAATGTGGTAGAACACACTTACAGGATGCAACTCCTATAACTTTCTCACAAGAAATCAGTGGTTGGAGAGCTTCTCTTGAAAGAGATAAAGAATTGATTTTATTTGCACTAAAACCTCTTAAAGAAGTTGCTTTAGGTGGAACAGCAGTTGGTACAGGTCTCAATGCTCCAAAAGGCTTTGATGTTGCAGTAGCTGCTAAAATTGCAGAACTAACAGGAAAGGATTTCATAACATCTCCAAACAAATTCCACTCTTTAACAAGTAAGGATGAAATTGTATTTGCTCATGGTGCTTTAAAAGCATTGGCTGCAGATCTAATGAAAATTGCAAATGATGTAAGATGGCTTGCAAGTGGTCCTCGTGATGGTCTAAGTGAGATCACAATTCCTGCAAACGAACCTGGATCTTCAATCATGCCTGGTAAGGTCAACCCAACACAATGTGAAGCTGTTACAATGGTAGCTGTTCAAGTTATGGGTAACGATACAGCTGTTTCAATGGCTGCAAGCCAAGGTAACTTTGAATTGAACGTATTCATGCCAGTTACAGCTTATAACTTCTTACAATCAGCAAGACTTCTTTCAGAATGTATGGTTTCTTTCAATAAAAACTGTGCAGTTGGAATCAAAGCTGATGAAGAAAAAATGCATTACAATTTACACAACTCTCTAATGTTGGTAACAGCACTCAACCCTTACATTGGTTATGAAAATGCTGCAAAAACATCTCATAAAGCATATGAAGAAAACATCTCCTTGAAGGAAGCATGTGTTGCATTGGGCTTTTTGAGTGCTGAGAAATTCGATGAAGTATTCCACCCTGAACAGATGGTCTAACTTAAAAAAAGGTGAGTAATATGGTTTATAGTTATTATCCTGGTTGCACATTAAAGAACACTGCAAAGGAACTTGATGAATGCGGCAGAATTAGTGCAGAAGCTTTAGGTTTCACACTAGAAGAAATTACTGATTGGCAGTGTTGTGGCGGTCAGTACACTTCAGGAAAAGATGAAATTGTTACAAAACTTTCATCAGTTAGAGCATTAGATGACGCTAAAAAATCTGAACAGGATTTAGTTACTTTATGTTCTGCTTGTTACAATGTAATCAAGCAGACAAACAATGCAATGATTGAAGATTCAGATATGCAGATGAAGGTAAACAATTACTTGAAACTTGATGAACCTTACAAAGGTGAGACATCAGTTTATCATTTCTTAGAAGTGTTGAGAGACAAAGTTGGCTTTGACAAAGTTAAAGAAGCAGTTAAAGCTCCTTTGAAAGGCAAAAAAGTTGGCGCTTATTATGGTTGTCTACTGTTGAGACCTGGCAAGGTTCTGCAGTTTGATGATCCTGAAAATCCTAAAATTATGGAAGATTTCATTAAAGCTTTAGGTGGAACTCCAGTAATTTATAATATGAGAAATGAATGTTGCGGTGGTTATACAATTCTAGAAGACACAGATGCTGCTGGACGCAATACTTCAAAGATCTTGTTGAATGCTGAAGATATGGGAGCTGATTTCTTGATCACAGCATGTCCTCTTTGTCAGTATAATTTGATGCAGAATTCATTAAGTGAACAGACACCAATTTATTATTTCACTGAGTTATTGGCACATGCTTTGGGACTTAGAGAGAAGGAGTGTTTTAAATAATGGATAAAAATAAATTATTATCAGAACAAGTACAGAGAAACAGTGGCGTTGATGTAAGTAAATGCATGCGTTGCGGTAAATGTACAGCAACTTGTCCAAATTACGATGTAATGGAATACCATCCTCATCAGTTTGTTAACATGGTTGAAAATGATAAACTTGATGTTTTAATGAAATCATCATCTTTATATCTATGTTTGAACTGCTTTGCTTGTGTTGAACGTTGTCCTCGTGGTGTAGAACCTGGAAAATTGGTTGAAGCTATTAGACTTGAGGCTGTTAGACAAAAAGAAAATAATCATCTAAAACCAGATCAGATTGTTGAGAAACTTACAGAAGGCATGCCACAACAGGCTATTACAACTGCTTTCCGTAAATACACAAAATAAGGAATTGAGATGCAAAAAATAGGTGTTTTTGTTTGTCACTGTGGTACAAATATTAGTGCTACAGTTGACGTAAAAAAAGTAGCTGAGACTTTAGGTAAAGAACCAGGTGTTGTTTATTCAACAGACTATCAATTCATGTGTTCTTCATCTGGTCAAAACTTAGTTATTGATAAGATTAAAGAGTTAGGCTTAACAGGTGTTGTTATTTGTTCTTGTTCTCCAAGAATGCATGAGAAAACATTTAGAAAAGCTGCTGATAAAGCTGGACTGAACTCATTCTTGTTAGAAATGGCAAATATCCGTGAGCAAGATGCATGGGTACATAAAGATAGAGGAGAAGCAACCTTAAAGGCTGTAGCTCTAGCTCGTGCAGCAGTAGCTAAAGTACATTTGAACACTCCTTTGACTCCAGGTTCAAGTGATGTAAATAAAAGAGCTTTGGTAATTGGTGGTGGTATTGCAGGTATGCAAGCTGCTCTTGATATTGCTGATGCAGGATTTAAAGTTGACATTGTTGAAAGAGAAGCAACAATCGGTGGAACAATGACACAGATTGATAAGACCTTCCCAACACTTGACTGTGCTTCATGTATTTTAACTCCTAAAATGGTTGATTGTGAACAGCATGAAAACATCACTTTGGTAACAAAGAGTGAAGTTGAAAAGATTGAAGGTTATGTAGGTAACTTCACTGTTAACATCAAACATAAAGCTAAATATGTAGATCCTGATAAATGTACAGGTTGTGGACTTTGTATTCAAAAATGTCCATCAAAGAAAGTACCAGATCCATTCAACTTAAATCTTGCTCCTCATACTGCAATCAATATCACTTTCCCACAGGCTGTTCCTCTAGTAGCAACAATCGATGCTGAAAGCTGTTTGATGCTACAGAAAGGTAAGTGTGGTCTCTGTGCTACAGTTTGCCCAGCTGATGCAATTAACTATGAAGATAAAGATTCTATTGAAGAAAAGAAATATGGTGCAATCATTGTATCAACAGGATTCAAACCAATTTCATTACATAACTTTGATGAATATGCATATGATAATTCACCAAACGTTGTAACTTCATTGGAATATGAAAGATTGATGAGTGCAACAGGACCTGGTAAAGGAACTGTATTGAGACCTTCAGATGGAAAGCATCCTAAAACTATTGTTTTCCAACAGTGTGTTGGCTCTCGTGATACATCCGGTCGTGGTAAGACTTATTGTTCTGGTATCTGCTGTATGTACACTGCAAAACATGCAATGCTCACAAGAGAAAAATATCCAGATACTGATGTTTATGTATTCTATACAGATGTAAGATCTCCTGGTAAAGGATTTGATGAATTCTACAGAAGAGCTGTAGAGAAATATCATGTTCACTACATCAAGGGTGCTATTGGTAAGGTTGTTCCTATGAGCAACGGTAACCTACAGATTCAAGCATCTGATTTATTGATGAATGAACAGCTTCACATTGAAGCAGACTTACTTGTTTTGGCTGCAGCTATGGAACCTGATAAATCAGCAAAACCATTGGCACAGAAATTAACAGCAAGCATGGATAATGATGACTGGTTCACAGAATCTCATCCTAAACTTAGACCTGTTGAATCACCAACAGCTGGTGTGTTCTTAGCAGGTGCCTGTCAAGGTCCTAAAGATATTCCTCAGACAGTAGCTCAAGCAGGTGCAGCAGCATCTAAAGCTATTGGATTGTTGATTAAAGATAAACTTCAAGGAAACCCTTGTGTTGCTCACAGTGATGAAAACATGTGTAATGGTTGTTCTCAATGTGCAAATGTTTGTCCTTATGGCGCAATTACATATGAAGAAAAAGATTTCAGAATGCCTGATAGAACAACTCTAGTTAGAAGAGTTGCATCTGTTAACCCTGCAGTTTGTCAAGGCTGTGGTGCATGTACAGTTGTATGTCCATCTGGTGCTATGGATCTATTTGGATTCTCAAACAAACAAATCTTGGCGGAGGTAGATGCTTTATGTCTATAGAAGAAAAAACAGAAACAAACTTTGAACCAAAAATTGTAGCATTTTGTTGTAACTGGTGTTCTTACGCTGGTGCTGACTTAGCTGGAACAAACCGCTCAACTTATCCTTCAAATGTTAAGATTGTTAGAGTTCCTTGTTCATGTAGAGTAAACCCTATGTTCATATTGAGAGCATTCCAACGTGGTGCTGATGGTGTTATCATCTGTGGTTGTCACCCTGGAGATTGTCATTATATAACTGGTAACTATTACACTCGTCGTAGAATGACACTTCTATTTTCAATGCTTGATTACTTGGGTATTGAAAAAGATAGAACTAGAGTTGAATGGGTTTCTGCTTCTGAAGGTGAGAAGTTCTCTAAAGTTATGAACGAGTTTACATCTGATGTAAAGAAAATTGGTCCCAACAGAAAATTGGAGGATTTAAGATGTCAACAGAAATAATGAAAAGAGCTGCAGAATTACTTAAGTCTGGCGAGGTATCATTGGTACTTGGCTGGAGAGTGGGTGATTTTGATTATGATTTAACCCCTAGTATGTTCAGAACAGCAGAAGATTTAGAAAAAAACTGCATTTATAATGACTTCTCAGCAGCAAATCTTTCAAAATACTTGATCAAAACATTGAGAAAAGAAGAAGGCAAAGTCCTTGTATTCTTGAAGTCTTGTGATACCTACAGTTTCAATCAACTGTTGAAAGAACACAAGTTTGATCGTGAGAGAGTTTACATAATTGGTGTACCTTGTGATGAAAAAGTTGACTTTGATAAAGTTAAAACAATTTTAGGTGAAGATATAATCAAAATGAAGAGTGATGGTACAACAGTTACTGTTACAACTCTTGATGGTGATGAGAAGACAATTGCTAAATCAGAAGTTATCCTTCAAAAATGTGTAAACTGCAAGAGCCGCAAGCATGTAGTTTATGATGAGCTCTTTGGTGATGAAGGTGAGGTTTTGAACTCTCATCGTTTTGATGAAGTAGCTAAAATTGAAGCAATGGAACCTGAAGAAAGATATGAATTCTGGAGAGGAGAGCTCTCAAGATGTATTCGTTGTAATGCATGTAGAGACGTCTGTCCTGCTTGTACTTGTGAACATTGTGTATTTGATAATCAGGAGTCAGGTGTTGAACAGAAAGTTGCATCCAACGACTTTGAAGAAAATCAATTCCATATAATTCGTGCTTTCCATGTAGCTGGTCGTTGTACTGACTGTGGAGAATGTTCAAGAGTATGTCCTGAACACATTCCACTTCACCTATTGAATAGAAAAATAATCAGTGATATTGATGAATTCTATGGTGATTATCAAGCTGGTGATGATGTTGATTCAATAGCTCCATTAACAATGTTCAATCAAGTTGATGTTGAGCCTTCTATTGTTAAATCAAGAGGAGATAACTAATGCTAACACTTAAAGAAAATCAATTAGATGCTTTCTTTGCTTTGATAGAGAAGAAAAAAGAATTGTATCTTCCTGTAGAACAGAACACCGGCAAATCAGAATTCAAAAGATGGGCTGAAGGTGATAAATATTCTACTGCATTAAGAACTACAAGAAGCGCTAAAAATTTCTTCTTTGCAAAATCAGAAAATCTCTATGACATAGAGATGAGTGATAAAAAAATTGAAGTAATTGATACAAGAAAAGACTGCAATGATTTTGTTATCTTTGGAGTAAGAGCTTGTGATGTTAGAAGTTTTGATGTTCTTGATAATGTATTTCTAGCGGATCCTGTGGATTCATATTACAAGAATAGAAGAGATCATGGTCTTGTTATCTCAATGGCATGTTCAAAACCTGCTGCCACTTGTTTCTGTGCATTATTTGATATTGATGCAACAAGTCCTAATGGTGATATTCAAGCATGGCATGTAGATGATACATACTACTTTGATCCTATCACTGAAAAAGGTGATGCTTTTGTAGAAGAATTTAAAGAATGCTTCACTGAAGCAGATGATGCTCCTGTTAAAAAGCAGAAAGAAGAAACTTTAAATAAAATTGAAAAGCTTCCATTTGTTAAATTGAATCTTGATGGATTTGCAACAGAGGAAAAACTTACAGAATTATTTGATAAACCAGAATGGAAAGATCTATCAGAAGCATGTCTTGGTTGTGGTACATGTACTTATGTATGCCCAACCTGTCAATGTTTTGATATCAAAGATTATAAAGTCAGTGAAGGTAAAACCAAACGTTATAGAGTTTGGGATAGTTGCATGTACTCCAATTTTACAAAAATGGCTGCTGCAAATCCACGTTTGACTCAAACTGAAAGATTCAGACAGAGATTCATGCATAAACTTGTTTATTATCCAATTAAGAACGAAGGCATGTATGGCTGTGTTGGTTGTGGTCGTTGTTTGGTTAGTTGTCCTGTATCAATGAATATTGTGAAAGTAATTAAAACTATGGGGGATAATTAATATGATAAAAGAAGAATTAATGCCTTGTGTTGGAGTTATTACAGAGATCACCAGAGAGACTCCTGATGTAAAAACATTCAGAGTTATGGGACTTGATGGTAAGAAGTTGTTCCCAAGCAAACCAGGTCAATGTGCTATGATTTCAGCACCTGGACTTGGTGAGGCTATGATTTCAATTACATCATCTCCTACCAAAGATTACACTGAATTCAGCATCAAGAAAGCTGGTACATTAACAACTTGGATGCATGAAGCAGAAGTAGGTCAACAGATTGCAGTGAGAGGACCTTATGGTAAACCTTTCCCTGTAGACGAAGACTTCAAAGGCAAAAATCTCCTGTTCATAGCAGGTGGTATTGGTCTTGCTCCTTTATTCTCAGTAATTGACTACTGTTTGGACAAACCAGATGATTACGGAAAGATCAACGTAATTTATGGCTCACGTTCAAAAGATGATTTGGTTGATTATGAAAAACTTCTTGAGATGGGAAAGAAAAAGAACTGTCAAGTAAATCTTACCATTGATAGAGAACAAGAAGGTTGGGATGGTCATGTAGGTTTTGTTCCAACATATGTAAAAGAACTTAATCCAGATCTAAGCTACACAGTAGTAGTTTGTGGACCTCCAATTATGATTAAATTCACTCTTCAAGGATTGAAAGAATTGGGATTCAAGGACACACAGGTTTGGACCACAATGGAAATGAGAATGAAATGTGGTGTTGGTAAATGTGGCCGTTGTAATATCGGTGATAAATATGTATGTAAAGACGGACCTGTATTCCGTTTCGATGAACTAGGCCAAT
The DNA here is from genome assembly GCA_041595335.1 of Sphaerochaetaceae bacterium. Lineage (GTDB taxonomy): Bacteria > Spirochaetota > Spirochaetia > Sphaerochaetales > Sphaerochaetaceae > Pleomorphochaeta. The sequence goes on along the minus strand of JBFHKM010000027.1, from coordinate 9,705 downwards.
TGCCTAACGAATATTAAAATTAAGGAGCCTTTAAAATGAGTAAAAATGGAATGGTCCATATCTATTTAATGGGTAAACAATATGAAGTACCTGAAGAATTAACAATTATGACTGCAATGGAATATGCTGGTTATGAATTAGTTAGGGGTGTTGGTTGTCGTAATGGATTCTGTGGTGCATGTGCAACTATCTACCGTATCAAGGGAGATCAAGAATTAAAAACATGTCTAGCTTGTCAAACTAAAGTTGAAGAGGATATGTACATTGCAACTCTTCCTTTCTTCCCTCTAGTTAAAAAGGTTTACAACATAGAAGAAGTAACACCAAGTCAGCAGATCATGATGCAATTATATCCTGAAATTTATAGCTGTGTTGGTTGTAACGCTTGTACAAAAGCTTGTCCTCAAGGCATCAATGTAATGCAATACATTGCTTATGCTCAAAGAGGTGAATTTGAGAAATGTGCAGAAGAATCATTTGACTGTGTTATGTGTGGAATTTGTTCATCAAGATGTCCAGCTGGAATATCTCATCCACAAGTTGCTCTACTTGCTCGTAGAATCAATGGTAAATACATTGCTCCAGAAAGCGCTGAATTAAGAGAACGTGTTCAAGAAATACAGAACGGAACATTTGAAGACTTAATTTCAAGCCTTATGAACAAACCAGTTGATGAAGTAAAAAAACTTTATAACCAAAGAGATATTGAAAAATAAGGAGAGTACAATGTTAACTCAGGAAATGCTTGATTCAATTAAAAAAGTTGAAGCAAAAAGAAAAGCTAATGCAGCATTAGAACCAGAAAGAATGAGTGCTGATGCAAAAGATGAAGTATTAAAAAAATATCACCCAGATTACATTGAATCTCAATTCACAGACTTAGTAATGGGTGTCAATAAAGGAGAGAAAGTACCTCTAGAGCTAGCTGACCTTTTGGAAGGTAAAAGCAGAATTAAAGCTAGTGATGTAGATCTTAACAATCCTAAATATGATGTTGATGTTTTGGTAATTGGTGGTGGCGGATCAGGTTCTGCTGCAGCAATCGAAGCTCACAGAGCTGGTGCAAATGTTCTGGTCACAACAAAACTAAGAATTGGTGATGCAAATACTATGATGGCAGAAGGTGGTATTCAAGCTGCTGACAAACCAAACGATAGTCCTGAAATTCATTTCTTAGATGCATTTGGTGGTGGTCACTTTGCAGCTAAAAAGCCTCTATTGAAGAAGTTAGTAACAGAAGCTCCTGAAGCAATTCAATGGTTGAATGGCTTGGGCGTTGAATTTGATAAAGCAGCTGATGGCTCAATGCTAACAACTCATGGTGGTGGTACATCTCGTAAGAGAATGCACGCTGCTAAAGACTACTCTGGTGCAGAGATCATGAGAACTCTTCGTGATGAAGTTCAGTGTGAAGGCATAGAGGTTGTTGATTTCTCAGCAGCTGTTGAAATCGTCTTAGATGATGAAGGCAAAGCAGCAGGCGCAGTATTGATGAATATGGAAACCAAAGAGCTATGTGTAGCACGTGCTAAGACAGTTATCATTGCAACCGGTGGTGCTGGTAGAATTCATTATCAAGGATTCCCAACAACAAACCATTACGGTGCAACAGCAGACGGTCTTGTTCTAGCTTACAGAGTTGGTGCCAAACTATTGTACCCTGAAACATTGCAATATCACCCAACAGGTACAGCTTATCCTCAGCAGATTTACGGAGCTCTTGTAACTGAAAAAGTTAGATCTTTAGGTGCGAAACTTGTAAATAAAGATGGTGAGGTATTCATGCACCCACTTGAAACTCGTGATGTTGCAGCTGCATCTATCATCAAAGAGTGCAGAGATGGTAAGGGTGGAATCAAAACTCCATTTGGAGAAGGCGTTTGGCTTGATACTCCAATGATCGAATTGAAGAATGGTGAGGGCACAATTGAATCAAGAATTCCAGCTATGCTAAGAATGTTCTCTAAATACGATATTGATATCAGAAAGACTCCAATTTTAGTCTATCCAACACTTCATTATCAAAATGGTGGTATCGATATAGATACAAACTGCATGAGTGGTGTTGAAAACTTGTTCGTTGCTGGTGAAGCAGTAGGCGGAATCCATGGTACAAACCGTTTGATGGGTAACTCTTTATTGGACGTTGTTGTATTTGGCCGTGATGCTGGTAAATCTGCAGCAGCAAAAGCAAAAGATGTTAAGGTTGGCAAATTAACTTTGGCTCACATTGATTCTTTTGAAAAAGAGAGAGAAGAAGCTGGTGTAAAAACAGAGACTTTGAGTCCTAAATTGTTACCACACTATGCTAGAGAGGTTTCATAAACTTTATTGAATAGATTAACTATCTGTTCAATTACAGATGGTTAATCTTAAAGTGATATGAAATTTATTAAGTAGAAATGATTTTTGCTCTATTTTAACAATTTAAAGATTAAAAATTGTAATTCAAAGGCAAAAAGAGGATAAAATATTATGACAATTGAAATTTGTTTGGGTTCATCATGCCATGTTAAAGGTTCTAAGAAGATCTTTGCTTTAGTAGAGAAAGCTATTAAAGATAACAAACTAGAAAAAAAAGTTAAACTTGCAGGTACATTGTGCTTAGGTCATTGTGATTCTGATGGTGTAAACATGAGAATTGACGATGAAATTGTTCTTGGCATCACTGAAAAGAACTTTGATGAAATGTTCAAGACAAAAGTATTAGACGTAATTAAATAATTAAAGCAATTATTGTAATAACATCAGTAGCTACTGCCTATTAATTGGAAACATCCAATAAATAAGAGAGGTAGCTTTTTTTGGGTGAAAATTTAAAACAAAACCCTCTGCTCTTTTAAAACAGCCACAGAAGACTGCAGGCCTCTGTTCAGGGAATCTTAAGAAAGAAATGGTATCTGCGTCTGTAACAATAGCATATCTTCTCTGGCCCTTCTGAAATGGTCTTCTATTGGAATCTTGATTTCTTCTTAGATTCAATTCTTCTCATTTCATCTTTTGATTCATTTTTGAATAACCTCAAATTTCTAGAGGGCATGCAAAAAGAATACTGCATTCAAATATATTTATATAAAAAGGTCCATTTAAGAGGTGAAATCAATAAAAAAAATACCAAAACAAACTATAAATAAAAAAAAATATACTATATAATCTATACAAAATAAATAAATATACGATTAATATACAGAGTAATGCATACTAAATTACTTGCAATTACTGTAATGATCAATTGAAGTTTATTCTTGGAGAGAAACAATATGACAAAAGTGGAGAAGCTAATCAAGGCATCAGATAGAAGAATATTGCTGTTGGATGGAGCTATGGGAACTCTCATTCAACAGAATAACCTAGATGTGTCTGACTTCAATACACAAATAATAAATGGTGTTGATAAAAATTTTGATGGATTTGGTGAGATCCTCAATGCAACAAGACCTGATGTTATTGTAGATATTCACAGAGCTTTTATTGAAAGTGGAGCTGATATAATAACAACAAATACATTCAATGCCAATAAAATATCACTCAAAGAATATGGTCTTGAAAACAATGTTGAGCTGCTGAACACTCTTGCGGTTAGAAATGCCAAAAAAACGATAGAAGAAAGTGTTGGAAAGAACAAAGATAGAGACATATTTATTGCTGCAAGCATGGGACCAACTGGTAAGATGCTCTCGTTCTCAACAGACAGTGATGATATTACAAAACGAGATCTTGAATTCAATGAATTTGTTGAAGCCTACAGAGAGCAGGCTGTTGCATTGATAGAAGCCGGCTGTGATATCTTCATAGTAGAGACTATATTTGATACACTGATCTGCAAAGCTGCCATAGAAGCCATCAAGAATGCAGAAAAGATAACGGGAATCGAAATTCCAATTATGATAAGTGTCTCATTCAACGATGCAAGTGGTCATACATTATCAGGTCAAACTCTTGAGGCTTTTGTTGCATCAATTTCTTGTTATGATATCTTCTCAATTGGAATGAACTGCTCCATGGGTTCAAATGATATGGTTCCACTGATTAGAAAGATGAGCTCAATTGCTCCATTTAGAACCTCTGCCCACCCAAATGCAGGTCTTCCTCTAGCTGACGGCAGCTATGGAGAGAGTCCAACTCACTTTGTAAATGTACTGACTCCTGTTTTAAAAGATGGATGCTTGAATATAATAGGTGGCTGCTGTGGAACAACACCAGATTACATCAAAGCTCTTCACAATGTTCTGAATCAAAGAGATGAAGATGGAAAATTGATATGCAAGAACAGAATACCCAATGAGAGCTACTATGATGAACTGCGTCTCAGTGGTTTGAACGAACTTCAGATGCAGGATCGATTGATGGTCATTGGAGAGCGATGCAATGTTGCAGGATCAATGAAGTTTGCACGACTTATAGAAGGAGCTCTCTGGGAAGAGGCAAGTGAGATTGCAAGAAAGCAAGCAGAAGGCAATGCAGATATAATTGATATCTGCATGGATGCGGCCATGATTGATGGTCCATCAGCAATGGTGACATTTTTACGATATCTCAACAGCGATCCTTACATCTCTCAAAAACCTTACATGATTGATTCATCTGATTGGAAAACAATTCAAAGTAGTTTTGGAGAGCTTCAGGGCCGATGCATAATAAATTCGATCTCACTCAAAGAAGGAGAGACGAAATTTATATCACATGCTCTGGAGGTACAGAACCATGGTCATGCCATGATTGTTATGCTTTTCGATGAGGAAGGTCAAGCAACTACATATGAAAGAAAGATTGAGATTGCACAGAGAAGTTACAATCTCCTTATATCAAATGGTATAAGAGCATCATCAATTATATTTGATCCAAATGTTTTGACAGTGGCAACAGGAATTGAAGAGAGCAATTCATATGCTTTAGATTTTATCAGAGCCACTGAGTGGATAAAGAAAAATTTGGTTGGATGTGGAGTCAGCGGTGGTATAAGCAATCTGTCATATTCTTTCAGAGGCAACAATCCTCTGAGAGCTGCCATGCACACCGTATTTCTGCATGAGGGACTCAAACGTGGACTTGGGTTTGGAATAATAAACCCAAATCTGAATCTGGATGTTGAGAAAGTTAAAGTTGAAGCTCGATCTGTAATTGAGAGAGCTCTGTTTGAACCAAGTGATGAGAACAGTGAAGCTTTAATTGAACTTGCTTCTTCCGATTTATTCAAAAAGAAGAAGGGACTCAAGAAAGCCAAGTCTGCTACTAAAAGAGACCTCATGAGTGATGAAGAGAAGGTGATGCAGGCCATAATTGGTGGTGATAATTCTCATATTCAAGAAGATATTCTATCTCTTTTGAAAACAAATCAAGAGGCATCTCTATCTCCTTTAGCAATTGTAGAGGGACCTCTGATGGATGCAATGGGGATAGTTGGAAAGAAGTTCGGAAAAGGAGAGCTATTTCTTCCACAGGTTGTGAAAAGTGCAAGAACAATGAAATTGGCAGTCTCTTACATACAGCCTGCAATTGAAGAATTCAAAAAATCTGATTTCACTGAGGAAGAAGATAAATCTGAAACAATTGTATTTGCAACAGTTCGAGGTGACGTACATGATATAGGTAAGAATATCTGCATTTTGATTTTGAGATGCAATGGCTTCAATGTAATTGATTTGGGAGTTATGGTACCTCCTGAAAAAATTATTGACACTGCAATAAAATCAAAAGCAAAGATGATTGGTCTCTCAGGTCTTATAACTCCATCATTGAAAGAGATGGCAAATGTCTGCATCCTTGCAAAGCAGAATGGCCTTGATATTCCTATTATGGTTGGTGGTGCCACTACGAGTTTTGCTCATACTGCATTGAAGCTATCCCCTCTATATGATTATAGAGTGTTTCAAACAGCAAATGCCTCTGAGATGTCAACTCAAGCCATGAGATTGATTAGAGATGAGAGAGGTATGGAAATTGATTCTTTATCTGCATATTACAGAGAAAAAAATAAAGAGGTTGCTGAAAAAACAGAACTCCTGAAAGAATACAATCTTCACAGATCAACTTTTGAGGTTGCCTGCAGAAACAGGTGGCACAAAAAGACACCGACAGTCAAACCAAAGCAACTTGGATTGAGTGTTCTTGATGGAGCTAAAATTGATGATGTAATAGCTCTCATTGATTGGAAGGTTTTTGCCTTTGGTTATGGAGTCAAATACAACACAAAAGAGTATGAGCCTCTGATTGAGGAAGCAAAAGCCTTTTTGATGAGAGATGATATCTACAATCTATTTAAGTCATCAATCAAATCTGTCTATGGAATTTTCAAATGCAAGAAGATGGGTGAGATGATCACTGTAGATGATAGAGAGTCTTTTGTTTTTGCTCGTCAAGAAAGAGACATGGAATCAAGATGCGTTTCTGATTATGTGAATGAAGATGATTACATTGGAATGTACATGACAACAGGTGGTTTCAATGCAAAGAATGCTCTTTCAAAGTTTGATGAAGGTGACTCTTTGATGATTCAACTTCTCTCAACTCGTTTGGCAGAAGCACAAGCTAGATACATACATAAGGAAATGCAGAGAATTTGGGCTGAAGATATCTTTGATTTTGCTCCTGGCTACACATCTGTTCCAAATCATTATCATAAAAAAGGAATATCAGATATTTTGGATGGTGAGAAAAATGCATATATTAAATTGAGTTACAACTACATGATGATTCCTGAAGCAAGTGTTTGTGCATTTGTCTTTCAGGGAGAGGGCATCAAGTATTTCAACATACCAGAGATCTCAAAAAAGCAACTTGAGAGAATCAGCAGTCTTCTAAATATTGAAGAAGAAAAATTGATACAATATGGCTTGCCATTTGAAGAATATTAAAAAGGAAACACAATGAAAGTTATAGAAATAATAAAAGAAGCAAAGAAACCCTTATTTACATTTGAATTGATTCCCCCATTGAAGGGATATACGATTGATGGAATTTTTGATTCAGCAAAAACACTCATGAAATACAGTCCATCTTACATAAATATCACCAATCATCAAAATGAGGTGGTATATCAAGAGAATGAGGATGGAAGCATAGTCAGAAAAACTGTTCGAAAGCGCCCAGGTACCATTGGTATAGCAGCAGCTCTTCAATATAAGTTTGGAATACCAACTGTTCCTCATCTCATCTGCGGTGGTCTGAGTGATTTGGAAATTGAGAACATGCTCGTAGATTTAAATTTTCTTCAGATAGAGAACGTATTTGCACTCAGAGGAGATCCTCCTGTAGGTGAGAGAAAGTTCATTGCATGTAAGGATGGATATTTACATTCTTCTCAGATGGTTGAACAGATCAAGAACATGAATGAAGGAAAGTATCTTGATTCAACATTGCAGAATCCTGTTAAAACTAACTTTTGCATTGGAGTTGCCGGTTATCCTGAAAAGCATTTGGAATCACCAAATATGGAATCTGATATTGCAAACCTCAAGAAGAAGCAGGATGCAGGAGCCGAATACATTGTGACCCAATTATTTTACAACAATGATGCATATTTTAAATTTGTTGAGAGCTGCAGAGAAGCTGGAATCACAATACCAATAATTCCTGGTATAAAACCTCTCAGAACCAAGAGACAGCTCACAATGGTTCCAACAACATTTGCTGTTGATATTCCTTTTGAACTCAGTGATAAAGTCAATCATGCAAAAGATAAAAATGAGATCAATGAGATTGGTGTATGGTGGGCAACAAAGCAGGTAAAAGAATTGATAGACAGGGGTGTTCCTGGTGTTCATTTTTATACTCTTGGTTCCGTAAAAAGTGTCTCTAAAATTGTAGAGAACTGCTATTAATTGATAAGTAGGTGTGAGGTCTGATAACTTAGGTCTCACACTTTATTTTGTTAAATTCTTTATGTAATTTCTGGATTTGATTCTCTTGACTTCTAAAACCAGTTTCACCAATTCTTCCACAGCTGCAAGTAAATAAGCTTGAGGTAAGGATACCTTCAGCACCATCACTGCAAAAAATGCTAGAGGAACTCCTATCAACCAAAGAGTACCAAGTTCAACATACATTGGGAACTTTGTATCTCCAGAGGCCCTTAAAATACCAACAATAGCTGCAATGTTTATTGAGACTATCGGAAGTTTGAAAGCAACCATCTTCAGAGCTTGCACAGAAAGCTCGTGAATATGTGGTTCTATCTTGAACATTCCCACAAAAACTGGTGCCAAAATAACAAGAAGAAGAGCAACAAGAATACCTGCTACCAAACTGAACCTCAGTGAGATGTTGGAATAAAGCTCCAGTTCTTCCATCTCATCTGCTCCAATCAGGTGACCTGTGATTATTGCCACAGCACCTGCATATCCCTGAATTAAAATCAGAAATAGATTCTCAATTGAGCTTACAATCTGTACAGAAGCAAGCGCATCAGAACCAATTTTTGCATATGCTATTTTATAGCAGATAAAACCAATTGCCCAAAATAAATGATTTATTATAACAGGGGAGGTGGTCTTGAAGAATTTTTTAACTGAAGATGTATCGAATTTCAATGAATATTTAAAGCTGAACTTGATTGGGCAGTTCTTTCTTTTATTGGTGATGACTATATAGAGGATGAGCTCCACAAAACGGCTAACAGAGGTTGAGATAGCTCCACCAGCTATTCCTAACTCAGGGAATATTCCAATGCCAAAGATAAGAAGATAGTTACCAATTATATCAAGTGAAAGTGCGATGATAGATATAGTGAGGGGGGTCTTTGTATCACCAGTTGATCTGAAGCCAATGGCATAGATGAATGATATTCCTGAGAATATATATGAGATACCAACAATACGTAAGTATATGATACCACTTTCAACAATTGATGAGTCCTCTGTGAACAGGTGCATCAGTGCTTCAGGTTTAAGTGTGGAAAAGATTGCAATCAGACCAATGATCAAGGTTGTGAATGTAAAAGCAATTCCAAGAGTTTTTTGAATGCCTCTTTTATTTTTTGCTCCCCAATACTGTGAGATAAAAATACCTGCTCCTGATGAGATACCATTCAAGATCATTGTGATCAGAAAAAATAATTGAGAGGCAACTCCTACTGCTGCAATGGATATTGAGCCCAATTGTCCTATCATCAATGTATCAACAAAGGACACACTGTTTACAAGCAGAGCCTGCATCATTATAGGAAGTGCTAAAATAATTATTCTTTTTAGAATCTTCAGGTTGTTATCTTTTATACGCATAATTTTCATTATTAATAAAATCTATCAATAATCAATAGTGTTTTTTGAGTTAGATGATAGCTTGAGCACTGTCTACTTCTTAAAACTTTTCATTGCTTAACTTTATTACGTATGAACAAATAATTATTTTTCTGCAATTATTTTATAAATTAGTGAGGTAAATTATTTTTGACAGTAAATGATGAGCAATATTTTGTCCTTATTTTTTTTTGCAATCATCTGTCAATTTTAAGGCTTTTCGATATAGTTTTGCCAAAACTAGAAAAAATAATATTTATATCAAAAGTGTGCATTATTTAATTTGTTGTATGGTATGTAATTAATAATAATTATAAAATATTTGTAATTTATTTTATTTAAACTGTTGACATAACTTACAGGATATACTACATTGAAGACACAAAGAAGAAGGAAATCTTCTTTAAAACAAAAAAAACTTAACTTACAAGGAATTTAAAACAAATGAAAAAATTATTAACAGCACTCG
>JBFHKM010000026.1:0-25288 GCA_041595335.1 Sphaerochaetaceae bacterium | reverse complement strand
GATGAGTGATACGGAAAAATCTATAATGATTCTTGATTTTGCAAATCTTCTCTCATCAACACTTGATTTTGATGCAAAGGCTTTTCCTTTTGAAATATCTGACAAATCAAATTTGAAAGGCGTCATAAAATACATGATTGATTCAGATATCGATAGGCTTTTGAATAAAACAGTTTGATCATTTGATGAAAGTGTTTTGAATGAAGTCAAACAGCTGTTTAGGAAAACAGATGTTTGACTCTTCTGCTTTTGTATCATCTAGAAATCATATTTCTAGTTGTCTTTCTTCAATGTGGAAAGATAACCTTTCTGTTTGAAACCTAATTTCTCATACATTCTTGCAGCATTTGGATTGTCATAGAACAAACATACAGTCTTTCCTTCATTCAATAACTTTTTGCATAGGGCATGAACACATTTTTGCGCATATCCTTTTCTGCGATGATTTTCATCAGTAAAAACACCAATGATCATTGCAAGTTCTTTGGATTCTGCACTTGAGCTGGCTCCACTGACAACTTTTCCATTCTCTTTACAAACAAATATATGCTTGGCGTTTTTTTCAAGCTCAGCTTTAGCTGCTTCATAATCACTTTTGTTGTCAAAAACTTTATTTGCCTCATCAAGATATTGTTCAAAATTATGAATGTTCAACTCGCTGACGCCATCATCATCTATTTCAACTTCTAATTCAGTTAAGGATGAAAAATAATAATCTTCCACTCTGAAATTGTCCAATTTAATTTGATTGATGAGTCCTTTTTCTCCATTGATGTTGGCTATTGAATGCTCTTCAATAATGGATTTTAAGAACTCAAGATCTATGTTGCCATCATAGGATACAAGACACATATTGTTGAAAAATCTTAAATATACAGTACGAATGGTATTATCATAATCGATAAAAACTTCTAAATTATTGTCTTCAAATCCAAAAACCTCAATATCACTGATGACAAAGAGATTCAATTCTTTTTCGCGGTATAGATATTCATTCAAAATATCTAAGTCAGCGGCTGTACATTTTCTGATCATGATAAACTCCATAAAAATTATAATTTAAAAAATACTAAAGAAAAATTAGTACAATTACAATGACATTTAACAAAATAAGATACTTTTTGTTATAAGTGACAATATATTTTGCGATATAAACGTTTAAATAACTTGATAATCCAAAAACGCTTGAAAAAAGTTGTATATCACTATTTTATTGTAGTAATATCACTTTAAAAGTTTGAATCTCAAGCAATTAGGTTTTTTTGCTTTAGATTTTATGAGGGAGCAACACCAGTTATGAATTATGATAAGAAGCGTACCATTATATTAGGTATTACATTGTTTGCTATGTTTTTCGGAGCAGGAAACTTAATCTTTCCGTCCTTTTTAGGATTTGAAAGTAGGGCAAATTTCACTCCATCCTTTTTAGGATTTGCAATCACAGCAATCTTACTTCCAATGTTGGGTATAAATGTAATAGTCAAGAGAAAGGGTATGAAGAATCTTGGAGACACAATTGCGCCTTGGTTTGCTGCACTGTTTACTTTTTTGATCTATATAACAATTGGACCTCTGCTTGCAATTCCAAGAACAAGCAGCACTTCATTTGCAATTGCGATTGAACCATTCATCAGCAATCCATCTAAAATGCAGCTTTATATGGTCCTTTATTCAATTGTTTTCTTCACCTTATCCATATTGATAGCTTTCAAACCTGATAAACTCTCATCATTTTTAGGCAAGATGTCTGCACCTCTATTGATAGTACTTATATTGATAATCTTTATTGCTACTGCACTGAAAGGAATGGGAATTGGTGGAGCTCACATCAGTGAGAAATACGTTGCAACTCCATTTATATCAGGATTTCTTGATGGTTATCAAACAATGGATACAATCGCTGCCTTGAACTTTGGAATAATATTTGTATTCAACGTGGAGGCTCTTGGTTTCAAGAAATTTGATGAACAGAAATCAATAACTTTCAAATCATCTATCATTGCAGGATCTTTGTTGTTTCTTATCTATTTAGCACTTGGCCTGATTGGACGAGCTTCAGGCTTATCCGAGGCTACAAATGGTACTCAAATATTGACATATGCAGTACAGGATACCTTCGGTATGGTTGGAATGATAATATTGGCTGTTATCTTTGTTTTGGCATGTTTCAACACATGTACAGCTTTGATCTCATGTGTGAGTAATTATTTCCATACAATATTACCAAATGTTTCATATAAAGCCTGGGTTGTGTTCTTCGGTTTATCAAGTGCAGTAATATCCAATGCAGGATTGAATGCCATACTGAAGTTCTCAATTCCAATATTGAATGCTATCTATCCATTGGCAATATCTTTGATTGTCGTCGGACTTTTCAACATGGACAAGAAGGAAAGTTTCAGAATATCAAGGAAACTCATGATGAGTGTTGTTGGTATATTCAGTGTTGGACCAGTTCTTTTCAATCTATTCAATGCTGGAGCAGTATTTGATGCATTGCCTCTATACGATATGGGTCTTGTATGGTTGATTCCTGGAATTGTTGCTCTGTTCATTGGATATTTAATCCAGAAGGTATTTTTAAAAGAGAATTAAATTTATCTTTCAATAAATTGAGCTTCAACTCTTTAAAGTTGAGGCTTTATTTATGTCCATTGGATAGAAATCACCATCATTGTTTTTTATTCTGCTCGGCAATTGATTCAACTTCATCAATTTGGAAACCTGTTCTCTTAAGAACATCAACAATGAATGAAGTTTTTCTTTCAACATACATATCAATATCATCATTGCATTCATTGGCCAATCTTCTTTTCAACTCGCCATATTCTTTAGCAGTCTCAGGATGTTCTCTTAGATAATCTCTGAAGTGCAGGTGATTCAAAAGACTTATGTTCCCTTCCTTACAGACATAAAGATGGTGATCCATCCAGATATGGTTTTTATTATTGAAAGGAACTTTATCATTGATTCTTTCAAATGCCTCTCTTCCTTTGATACCTCTATCACCTAGATGGATATATCCAAATTTTTTTAAATGAGATATAACAGAGTCTAAATTTTCATCATCTTCAACTATTATATCAATGTCTATTATCGGCTTTGCAGAAAGTCCCACAACAGAGGTACTTCCAACATGCTCAATAGATATGATGTTCTTTGCAACTTCAGTTAATAAGACATCTTTTAAATCATTAAAAGATGTCTTCCATTTGCTGTTATATTCTTCAATTGTTATCTTTTTCACTTTCTTCTCTTGATTGATGCTCTTTGAGTTTTCATTATATCTAATAATTTACTTGATCAGCTAAAGTGTTGTTTTTCTTTTTTTGATCTCTCCAGACATAACTATGGATGTATGGAATTTAACTTTTTGGTCTATTTTGTTTATCAATCTTTGAGCTGCGACTATCCCCATTTCTGATATATGCGTATTTGCTGTAGTTAGAGGTGGTGTTGTGTATTGTGCCCATGGAATATCATCAAATCCAACAATTCCGAGTTGATTTGGTATCTGAAGATCATGTTCACCAGCAGCTTTCATGAAACCAATTGCAAGAGCATCATTAGAAAGAGATATTCCTGTTTTTTCTTTTGGATCAATTTTGAGTTGGTCAAATACTTGAATACCAAAGTTTGTGGTTGTATCTTCAAGATGAATGATCTCCTCTTTCATGTTATTTTCTTTCATAACATCAGAATAACCTCGTGCTCTTTCTCTGTTGTTGTACCAACTGCTTGGTCCTGTTATATGCACAATTCGCTTGTATCCACCATCTACTAAAATCTGCACCAGCTGTTTTTCTAATTCATAATCATTGCTGATGACATAGTCAATTTCAGTTTGCTCCAAAGCATTTTCAAGTAAAACAATTGGTTTGTTGTACTGTTGAAGAGAGATGATATCTTTTGTAGGAATTGATTGTCCACGAACAATGAAACCTGCATAATCATCTACAGATAATGGGGAATTTTCAAAATTTATTCTTGTTCCATTGTAGGGAATAGCAACAAAAAGAAAATTATTTTGATTGGTAATTTCCATAAATTGGTTCAATGAGTGATGGAAAAATATTGAATCTTCTTCGGATCCCCTGTTTCTTCCAATTATCCCAATTATTCTAGATGTAGAGGAGGCAAGATTTTTTGCTGCATAATTTGTGGAATAGTTTTCTTTCTTAATTCCTTCCAAAACTTTTGCTCTGGTTTCGGCTTTAATTCCAGGTTTATCATTTAAAACTCTTGATATTGTGGATTGAGAAACATTCAATTTATCGGATAATTCTTTGAGTGTCATTTTAAGGACTCCTTTGGTAAATTTACAAATTATGAAAGATTATATAATACCGGATTATATAATTTTGATTGATTCAATACTCCAATGAGATAATGTACAATAAATAGCTATATTTATCAATAATTCTGTTTTTTTGCAAAAAAACAGTTACATCAAGTCAATTATAAGTTATTTTTCTTTTTATTTCATAAGACTCCATTTTTTCAATAATCTCAAAATCACTCTGATATGAAAGTCTATGAAATAATATCTAAAAAAGATAAATATTTACCTATTAATAATTTAATTTGAATGGAATCAAACATATATCAATTCTAGCTTGAATACATCGACAAAAAAAAACTTGACTTTAGGATAAACCTGTTGCAAACTATTTGCAAGCGATTTTATTTATTTTTCAAAAGGAGGAAAATATGAAAAAACTATTTTGTGTTATGTGTTTTATAGGAATGTTAATCGTACCTATTTTTGCAAGTGGTGCTAAAGAGGAGACAGGACCTCGAACTGTTGAAATTGATGTATGGACACGTGAGGGTGGAACAAACCATTGGCGAGCAGATCTAGCAACTGAAGCTGCAATGGACCTCAATAAAGAATTAGCAGCAGAAGGATCAGATATCACTGTTGTTGCAAAACCTTATATTGATGGTGGTGACTGGGGTGGATTTAAAAAGAAATTTGCTTTAGCAGCTGATTCAGGAGAGGCTCCATTAATTGTTATTGCAGGCCATGAGGACATTCCTACTTGGGCTTCTGCAGGATACATTGAAGCATTTGGTGATTCTTATTCAAAAGTTGAAGCAATGGAACCTGAATTTGCAGATATAAAAGACAATCTTTGGCATGCTGTTTCTTGGCAGGGAAAAGTTTGGGGTATTCCTCAAGATAGTGAAGCAAGACCAATGTTCTACAACAAAACTTTGTTGAAAGAATTAGGTTGGAGTGCTGAAGAAATTGATTCACTACCACAGAGAATTGCTGAAGGCTCATATACTCTTGATGATATGTTAGAGACATGTGAGAGAGCAGTTGATGCTGGTGTTGTTGAAGAAGGACACGGCTATTGGCATAGACCTCTTAAAGGTGGAGATTTCATTCAGTTCTACGTAGCTTTCGGTGGACAGATTTATGATGAAGAACAGGATAAATTAGTAATAGATGAAGATGCATTAATAAAATGTTATCAATTCCAAAGAGATTGTGTTGAATCAGGAGCAACTCCTGAATCTTACATAGGAACACAATGGAATATCTGGCACAATGAAGTAGCAAACGGTGGAGCTTTATTCTTCAACGCAGGTACTTGGATGTGGGCTGACTGGGCAGCAAATTATGTTGACGGCGGTGAAGATACTCTATTTGAAAACCTTGGATTTGCTTATGAACCATCAGGAATCAGAGGACAAAAAGGAACTACATTGAGTCATCCTTTGGTCTACTTGGTAGCTTCAGAGAGTGCATCAGGTTCAGAAGATCAAGCATTAGCTGAAAGACTTATTGCTAAAATGCAAACTACTGAAAGAAATACAAGACATGCCGTTGAAAGTGGTCACCTAGGAGTTTTGGAATCTCAGGATAATTATGCACCATATAAAGAAAGTGAATTCTTAAGTGCTGCATCATACCTATTAGATAATAACTTCTTCCAACCAAATCATCCAATGTATGGTCTTTGGTTCGATAGTTTCTGGGAAAATTTAGTATCTGTAGAACAGGGCGATAAGACTGCTGAAAAGGGTGCAAGTGATTGCATAAAAGTTTTGAAATTAGAATTAGAAGATCAACTAATCGTAAAATAATAAATATTGATACCAGCCCAATTTTTTGGGTTGGTTTTTAAAGGGGGATGTATATGAGAAAGCATAAAAAAAGTAATGTTGCTTATTACTTTTTATTACCAGCTGGAATACTGATATTTTTATTTTTCTTTTTACCTGTTATTTTAACAATTCTTATTTCCTTTACTGATATGAGTTCGGTAACAGGATTTTCAAATTGGAGTATAGTTGGTTTAAAAAATTACTTTAAAATATTTGTTCATCCAGATTCTTTGCATATTTTTGGTCAAACAATGATCTATGTGTCTTGCACACTTATATTTTTCAACGTAGGTATGGGACTTTTGGTTGCTCTTCTTGCTTATCATTTACCAAAACGAGTTGGTGGTTTTTTTAGGTCTCTGTGGTTATTACCTAGAATTACACCTGCTGTTGTTTATGTTTTGATGTGGAAGATGTTGGCAGCAGATGCTCCTTATGGTGTATTGAATGAATTGTTCAGAGTACCTTTTGGACTGCCTACAACCAATTTATTACCAGAGCATGCAATGTTATTTTGTATCCTAGTAAATGGTTATATTGGCGCATCATTTGGTATGATTATCTTTTCGTCTGCTATTGAATCTATCTCTTCAGACATCATGACTTCGTCTCTTGTAGATGGAGCTGGAATATTTGATAGAGCAAGATATATCATCATACCTCAACTGAGATGGCCATTATTGTTTGTAACAACTTATCAAACACTATCTTTATTGACATCTTTTGAGAGCATCATGGTTCTAACTGATGGAAATTTTGGTACAGAAGTTTGGTCTTTATGGTCATATCATAAAGCGTTGAACAACTACTATGGTAACTTCCAATATGGTTTTGGATCTGCTTTATCTGGATTGTTGGTTGTTGTTGGTATTGTATTTGCCATAATTTATTTGAAATATTTTAAATTTGGTGAACTCGTAAAAGAACCATTGATTGATGAAATATAGGAGGCGAGATATGAAAAACAAAAAACAACCAATTGAATTGAATAAAATTATAATTTTTATTGTTTTGTTGATATTATCAATTCCTATTATATTGGGATATTTATGGTTGATTATTTCTACTTTTGCAGAAGTAACTCATGGTCTACTACCAGTAGATAGAAATGGAAATTTTGGTGGCTTCACTTTAGAGAACTGGAACTTTATTTTTGAAAAAGAAGTATGGCTCGCTACTTGGAATACTCTGCTGTTGGCTTTATTTATGACAGTTGGTGTTGTGGCAGTTTCATCTCTTGCTGGATATGCACTGTCGAGAATTAAATTCAATGGTAGAAAAGAGTTTTTATCACTGACTTTGGTGCTACATGCATTTCCAAGTATCACATTGCTCATAGCAATATATTTTGTATTGAAGTTTTTCTCCGGAATACCGGTGTTAAAACTCTTTATGGGATATAACACAATTGGTGGTGTTGTACTGGTATCTCTTGCAATGCAGCTACCTCTTGGAATTTGGCTTATGAAAGGATTCTTTGATGGCGTCTCTTGGGATGTTGAAAGAGCTGCTTTGATAGACGGATGTTCAAGATTCAGGACTTTTTGGAATATAATGTTCCCATTGGTCAGACCTGGTATAGCAGCTTTATCTATCTTCTCATTCATGACAGGTTGGAGTTCCTTCATAATACCTTATACCTTCTTATCAGGAGGAGCAGGACATGAAGTTATATCAACTTATCTGAATTCAATGATGAGCAGTGACACCATCTCAATAAATTATAATTTATTAGCTGCAGTAGGTCTATTTCAGTTAATTCCTATATTAATATTCTATTTCTTTAACCAGAACTACCTCATGAAAATCTTTTCAGGTGGTACTCATGGTGGCGTTTAAAGGAGACTTAAAATTATGGATGTATCTATAAACAACTTAACAAAAAAATTTGGCAATGTTACTGCGGTAAATAATTTCTCGCTTGAAATCAAAAGCGGAGAGTTTGTAGCATTTTTGGGACCATCAGGCTGTGGTAAGACCACCACATTACTGACGGTTGCTGGTATATACAAACCAAATTCAGGATCTATCGTGTTTGGTGGTAAGGATGTTACTTTTGCTCAACCTAAGGATAGAAATATTGGAATGGTATTTCAAAGCTATGCTCTATATCCTCATATGAGTGTTTATGAGAACATTGTTTTTTCGATGAAGCTCAAAAAAGCAAGTGAGGAAGATAAGAAAAAAGCTTCACAAGAAGTAGCTGATTTATTGGGAATCGGACATCTGTTAGAAAGAAAACCTGGCGAGCTATCAGGAGGACAGCAGCAACGTGTTGCGTTAGGACGAGCTCTTGTTAAAAAACCTCAATTACTTTTATTTGATGAACCTCTTTCTAACCTTGATGCAAGATTGAGAATCAGCATGAGAACAGAAATCAAACGTATTCAGAAAGAATTAGGTATAACTTGTATTTATGTAACTCATGATCAGATTGAAGCAATGACAATGGCCGATAAGGTAGCAGTTCTAAAAGATGGACTTCTTCAGACTTTCCAACCTCCTATTGAATTGCATACACATCCTTGTACTGAATTCATTGGATCGTTTGTAGGAAATCCCCCAATGAACTTATTCAATTCTAAAGTAGTGGAAAAGGATGGAGATATTTTCACAATACTACCTGATAAGAGTATGATGAAGGTCAATAAAATTGTAGACCCAAAGGTGTATAATAAAGAACTTCGTGTTGGAATAAGACCTGAAGATATTGAAATTGTTGATAAAGGGACAGCTGATAGTTCAACTGGTATTGTTTCATTATTTGAGCCTTTAGGTAGAGATAATCTTGTAAATGTCAGATGTGGTAACAAGACCATCCAACTATTGAGTAGTCCTAAAGCTGGTATAGAGATTGGTGATACAATAAACTTCAAGGCTGTTGATACTCAGTGGCAATTCTTTGATTTGGAAAGTGGTAAATCATTGCTTTGGCATACCAAATAGAATTTTTTAAATATAATTGATGAAGCTCCAACTGTCATATATTGATAGATTGGAGCTTTTGATTGTTAATAATTGAAAGTTTTTGATGGAATATTCTCTTTGAAAATAACTGAAATTGGAATGGGGGAGGTTGGTACTGTATCGGCCTGTTTCATGATCATTATCCTGAAAATTTCATTTAAAGTATTGTATCCCTGTAAATCAGGCTGCTGTGAAATAAGAGAGGAGATGTTACCATTCTTCAATTCTTCAACGTTTTTTCCTATTAAATCAAATCCGACAATACTTGGTAGCTTGTTTTTAAGCTTTTTAGCTAGGTAATCTGATAATATTCCTGTTGCTGCATTTGTCATAAAAAGTCCATCTACATCAGGTATCTCATTGATCAGAGAATCTATGAATGCAAAAAACATATCATCAATTGATTCACTCCATGTGTAGAGCAATACTTTAGAATCTTTTTGCTGAAAATAATCACAGAAACCTTGTGCCCTTCGCTGCTGATTATAAGCTGTTTTGTGCATCTGAAGACAGACAAATGTTCTCTTTCCAGGTTTCAATAATTCCATTATTTTGCCAGCACAGTAACCTGCTGCATAAGCATCTTGGAGATTTTCTGTGATTGGATGAGCACTTTTTAAAGAAGAATCAAAGAATGCATATGGAATATCGCCTAGCATGGTTATTAATTGATATGACTCACTTTGAACAACAGGAGCGAAAGCAACGACATCAACATTTGCATCAATCAATTGCTTACCTTTTTCAACAAGGTCTCCATGAAGCATCCTATCAAACTCTCTTGTTTCAATTTCTACAGAAAAAGCAGAGATCTCATTGATGGACTTCTTTATACCTTTGTAGCATTTTGCCCAGTATCCTTCCTCGCTGTTTAGAAAAGGAATTAGAATGCCAATCTTTAAGCTCTGACCTTTTTTTAAATTACTGGCAATTATGTTGGTATGATATCCTGATTCCTGAATGATTTTTTCAATCTTTGCTTTGGTCTGTGGTGCAACACGGCCTCGGTTATGTAATACTCTATCAACGGTACCAATGGACACTCCCGCTAACTGTGCTATTTCAGAAATTTTCAATATAGTCCCCCCAGTATTTTGTAAATTTTAGGTACAAATTTATTATGTATTATAGCAGAAATTATTGCAATAAAGAATGCTTTATGTGTGTATAATTAGATAAATAATAATATCAATGAATCTGCTAAATATAATAAAATTATACATTTTTAATATGCTTAAATAAACAGATTTGGCAAGAATTTAATTAAAAAGAATACAAAATTTTCCGTAATTTGTTTAAAAACTGTATGTTTTTTAAACAAGTGTGTTCCTTCAAATATTCTCAAAAAATCATATTTTATGTTTAAATTAGTGGAAAAATAAGGAATAAAAAATATGTTGAAATTAAAAAAAATGACTTTATTATTAAATGTAACATATGTAACTCATCGTAATTTTTAAACGTTGAAAAAATAAATTACTTAACAATAAACTTAACAATTGAAAAGATGGACCTCTGTATGATGCAAAATAAGGTATTGAAAGTTAAATTTTTGTAAAAAATGATATTTTTTTCAATTTTATTCTAGACTTAAAATTTTTTCAAAGTATACTAAAACAGATGGAGGATTACATGAAAAAATTTAATCGTAATTTGGTATTCTTGACATTAGTTTTAAGTTTGGCTTTGGTTGGTTGTAAGACAAAAGCTACTGGTTCTGATGAAGGAAAAATGGAATCTATGCAGGCAACTGCACAAGAGCAAACAGTGGGAACAGAAGTAACATTGGATACAACATCTGATGCAATGGATGTAAACATCATTTATTTTAATGACTTCCACGGTAATGTAGCTGAAGATGTATCTGACTGGGGCAAAAACATCGGTATGGCTAAGATGGTAGGATATGCAAATAATGCAAAAGCAACTTTAGATAATACTTTTGTAGTTGCAGGTGGAGATAACTACCAAGGAACAGCTGTTTCTAACTTAACATATGGTGCTCCTGTATCAACAATGTTCAAAAGCTTGAACGTTCTATACAGCTCTGTTGGTAACCATGAATTTGACTGGGGTGTAAGCCACTTAACAACATGGCAGGAAGATGGTGGATTCACTTTCTTAGCTGCAAACATTGTAGATGAAGAAACTGGCAAACCTGTATCATGGGCAAAACCTTATGGCTTTGTAAACATCGGTCAGTACAAAATTGCATTCATCGGTTTGGCTCATCCAAATACTTCAACATTGACATCTGCTGCTAATGTAGAGGGCTTGGATTTCACCGATCCTGTTGCAGCTTGTCAAGAATGGGTTAACTACCTAAGAGAAGGTAATGCAGAAGAAGGAACTCCTGATGCAATTATCGCTCTAACACACATCGATTCTTATCAGGACTACGATACAAACGAAATCACTGGTAAAGCAACAGATTTAACAACTGTTGATGGTTTGGATGCTGTTCTCAGTGCTCACAGTCACCAGACTGTTGCAGGTGAAGTTAATGGTATGCCAATTATTCAAGCTTACAAATATGGTAGATCTATTGGTCGTTTGACAATTAAATTCAACGCTGATAAGACAATCTCAGATATAGAAGCTGTTGTTGATCCTGTTTATAAAACAAAGAGCAACATCATTGCTGACCCACAATCTGTAGCTGACTTAGCTGCTGAAGAAGCTGAAACAGATAGCATCACAAAAGAAGTTATTGGTACAGCTGATGGTGAATTCACACATGATAGAAGCGGTTCTAATGTAACAAAACTTGGTTACTGGTATGATAAACTTCTAACTGAAGAATTCGATACACAAGTTGCTATCACAAACGGTGGTGGTTTGAGAAGATCATTGATGGCTGGAACAGTTACAATGGGTGATGCTTATGAAATCATGCCTTTCGATAACTATGCTGTTAAGTTCAAACTTCCAGGTAGTGCTTTAAGAGCTGCTATTGATCATGGTATCAACAACCCTGACATCACAGACGGTCAGTTCTACGGTGTTAAAGTTGTTTATGATCCAGCTGCAGATTTCGAAAGCAGAATTACTTCCATCACATTGAATGATGGCACACCAATTGAAGATGACCAATTATATACAGTTGTTGTAAATGATTTCATGTTCACAGGTGGTGATGGTTATGACTTCTCTCAAGCAACAGATGTTGATGAAACATACATTACTTTAAGAGGCATTTTTGTTGATGCATTCAAGACTCAAGGAACAATTGCTCCTTTAGCTGTTGATAACATCACAACTATCAAATAGTATTTTATAATACAGAATTAGTAATTTAACTGATGGGTACTTTTTAAGTACCCATCACTAGTAAAGGGAGATTGAATGAAAAAAACTTTATTGACATTGCTTTTAATTATTGCATCAAGTGCGGCCATCTTTGCTTCTTCAAGTGATACCAGTGGTTTGAGTGAGTATTATGATGAGCAGATGCAAGCAACAGAAGTAGTTGAAAGTGCCAGGGTTTTAGAAGTCATGTATGATGATACAGATGAAGATCGTCCAGATGTTCCCATTGAATCAGATTTCAGGATGCAACATCTAAAAATACAGCTGACTTCAGGTACTCATAAAGGTGAGAGTTACGACATTCAAAATCAAATACAGATGGCAATGCCATTTAAAATAATCTGTGATAAAGGTGATAAAATTTTAGTTCAGGTTGATACAAATTCAACAGGAAAGGTCACCAATTTAATTATATATGATAGAGA
Organism: Sphaerochaetaceae bacterium; assembly: GCA_041595335.1. GTDB lineage: Bacteria > Spirochaetota > Spirochaetia > Sphaerochaetales > Sphaerochaetaceae > Pleomorphochaeta. The sequence goes on along the minus strand of JBFHKM010000026.1, from coordinate 12,470 downwards.
CCGTTCGGGTGTCATATATTTTTGCATAATATCATTCGTTTTGATGTTATTGTTAATTGGAAGAAAGCAAGGTTTGAAATCATTGTTGAGTTTGATTGTAACAATAGCACTTGTTTTCTTTGTATTCCTACCTATGATAATAAATGGATACAGTCCTTTGCTATCTTCATTTATTGTGTGTCTTGTTGCAACTTTCGTGACCATGATCACTATTGGTGGAATGAATCAGAAGAGCTTCAGTGCTATTTTTGGAACATTGGCAGGAACATTAACTGCAATGCTATTTGCAGTGATTGCAGGGCGAATTGCTCAGCTCACAGGTCTTGGGAATGAAGAAGCACAGATGCTTTCCTACATACCTCAGAATTACAGCATCAACTATCAATCTCTGCTGTTCTCAGGAATTGCAATTGGAGCATTGGGAGCTGTGATGGACACTGCATTATCTATAAGCAGTGCAATGAATGAGATCATAAACACAAACAGTGATATAAGCATCAAACAGCTCAGAAAGAGTGGTATGAATATTGGACGTGATATTATTGGTTCAATGAGCAATACTTTGATACTGGCTTACACAAGCACAAACATTCCTTTGATATTGCTTCTGATTCTTTTCAAAACTGAGTTCAGGAATGTTATGAATCTTGATGTAATTGCTTCTGAGATACTCAGAGCAACAGCTGGTTCAATAGGACTTATCTTGACAATACCTCTCACTGTAAACATCATGTGCATCATGGAATCAAAGAGACGAGACAAAATCAAATAGACTCAAGAACAAGGTGAATTAGAAAGTAAAATTTTTATTGCTTTTTTTTAAATAACTGCTATAATGATAAATGTTAACGTACACGCACATTATAAGGAAATATTATGAAAGACATAAATACAGTTGATTTAAAAGAATGCAGTCTTGGAATTGAATTGGGTTCAACTAGAATCAAGGCAGTTCTAATTGATGAGAGAAACAATTCAATCGCTCAAGGTAGTTACACATGGAACAATGAGATAATTGATGATTACTACAGCTATCCTTTAGATAAAATATGGAGTGGTGTTCGTTCAAGCTATTCAAGATTGAAAAGCGATTTTGAATCAAAATATTCAATTAAAATCACTACCTTGAAATCTATTGGTATCTCAGCAATGATGCATGGTTACTTTGCATTTGATGATAAAGATGAGTTGCTTGTTCCTTTCAGAACGTGGAGAAATACCACAACTGAAGAAGCCTGTAAGATTCTATCTGACAAATTCGAATTCCCAATTCCACAGCGCTGGAGTGTATCACATCACTATCAAGCAATACTCAATGAAGAGGAGCATGTCAATAAAATTGCAAAGCTGCATACTTTAGCCAGTTACATACATTACATGCTTAGCTACAACTTTGTAATAGGTGTGGGTGATGCATCTGGTATGTTTCCAATAGATTCGAAAACAAAAGATTATAACAGTGAATTTGTTAAGATATATGATGATCTGACTTCAGTTGATCATTCAATTCTTGATGTTCTTCCTAAAGTTTTAACAGCGGGAATGAATGCTGGTTATCTCACAGGGAAAGGGGCATTGCTTCTTGATGAAGATGGGGAGCTACAAGATGGAATTGCTATGTGTCCTCCTGAGGGAGATGCTGGAACCGGCATGGTTGCAACAAATTCTGTTGGAGTTAACTCTGGCAATGTCAGTGCTGGTACTTCAGTATTTGCAATGATAGTTTTGGAGAAAGAACTTTCTTCTTTTCACAAAGAGCTAGATCTGGTGACAACTCCAGATGGAAAGCCTGTAGCCATGGTTCATGCCAATAACTGCACGGGAGAATATGATTGTTGGATCAATTTATTCAAGCAGGTAATTGAAGCAGCAGGTCTATCAATTGACGTTCCAACTTTGTACGATAAAATTTTAAATCAAGCACTGATTGGTGATGAAGATTGTGGTGGCCTTATGGCATATAACTATCTCAGTGGAGAGCCCATGACAGGTTTTGATGATGGAAGACCTCTGTTTACAAGAGCCCTGGATTCATCTTTCAACCTTCCTAATTTCATGAGAGCTCAACTCTTTTCATCTTTATGTGCTTTAAGAATTGGTTTGGACATACTGTTTGAGAGAGAAGGTATTGAATTGAATTCTATAACAGGTCATGGGGGATTCTTCAAAACACCAGTGGTTGGGCAGACAATCATGGCAGCTGCAACACACACACCAATTGAAGTGCTTGAAAGCGCTGGAGAAGGTGGAGCTTGGGGAATAGCGGTGCTGGCAAAATTTGTAGGAAACAGAAAGAGTCTGCAGCAGTTTCTTGATGAAGATGTGTTCTGTGATGTTAAAAAGGTGAGAATTGAAGCCTCTCAAAAAGATTGTGATGGCTTTGATAGATTTTTAGACAGATACAAGAAATCTTCTGCTGTAGAGAGAGCAGCTGTTGGATGTATTTAAAGAGCTGAAAACTAAAAGAAGAATCATGGAGACAATGATACAATATTGACTCCATGATTCTTTATGATTGTCTCAATTGAATGTCTATAAAAATAGCATATCAATCATCCTGACTGGTTTTCTGTGGAATGTTCTCCTTGAAAATTATGGATATTGGTATTGGAGATTTTGATACTGTATCAGCTCTTTTGAGTATCATGATTCTATAAATTTCTTGCATTGTGTTGTAACCCTGAATCTCAGGTTCCTGAGATATGAGAGCTTCAATATCTCCATTTTTCAACTCCTTGATATTGCTTTCAAGCAGATCAAATCCTATTATGCAGGGCTTTTCCTTTAAATTCTTCGAAGCTATATAATTTGATAGAATGCCTGTTGATGCATTTGTCATGAATATTCCATCAATCTTATCAACCTCAAGAAATAATGAATCAATGAAAGAGAAAAACAACCTATCAATGCACTCATTCCAGGTGTATTGAAGTATTCGAACTTTCTTATCCTTGAAGTAATCTACAAATCCCTGTGCTCTCTGACTTTGATTGTAGGCTGTTTGGTGCATCTGAAGGTCTATAAACGTTCTGTAACCGCATCTATAAAGTTCCATGACTCTTGCTGCACAGAATCCCGCTTGGTGAGGATCTTGAAGGTTTTCTGTAATTGAATGAGTGTTCTTCAGCGATGAATCAAAGAATGCATAGGGTATTGAGTTGAGATGGGATATAAGCTGATATGATTCACTCTGTACAACTGGTGCAAAAGCCAATACATCTATGTTCTTTGAAATTAGAAGTCTGCCTTTTTCAAGAAGATCTCCATTTTTCATTCTATCAAATTCAATGGTATAATAAGTAACAGAGAATGCTTCAATCTCATTTAGAGCCTTCTCCATACCTCTGTAACACAGAGCCCAGTATCCTTCCTCGCTGTTCAAAAGTGGAATCAATATCCCTATTTTTAGCGAGCTTCCCTTCTTAAGATTGCTTGCAATTATATTTGTTGTGTATCCGTATGTTTCAATTATGTTTTTTACTTTTAACTCTGTAGCTGGAGCAACTCTTCCTCTGTTGTGGATGACTCGATCAACTGTACCAATCGATACTCCAGCGAGAGTTGCAATTTCCGAAATTTTCATATTTTTTCCTATATATCTTTGAACATTTTTTGAAACCAAAATTTAAATTATTGTTTGGATGCAAAAAACTTTCTCAATCAAATGTTTGTATGATTTCAAACAAAATGATCAAGAAAGTTTTGAGAAGAATCAGTTGTTTTGTCCATAATAAGCATTCTTTCCATGCTTTCTTTCATAATGCTTTTTTATTATGTAAGACGGCAGCATCTCAATGTTATTCTGCAGTGGCATCATTATATATGCCATCTTAGCAATCTCTTCCAAGACTGCAGCATTGTAAACACTTTTGTGAGCATTGATTCCCCAAGTGAATGGACCATGTCCTGCAACAAGAACCATCTTATCCACATTTGGATCAAGAGCAATTGAGGGATACTCAATCTCGTGAGGCATGAGCATAGAAACGGATGGATCTCTGAAAGTATCGACAATTATCTTTCCTGTGTTCTCTTCATAACCTGTCTCAACCATCTCTTTTGAAAGAAATGGAGTGCACGGAATGGGATTAGGAGAGTGGTCTGCATGAGTTGTCCCCTGTATCGGAATTGATAATCTAGATTGAGCCCAGCTGGTGGCGTAAGGAGAGTGAGTGTGACAGATTCCACCTATATCAGAAAAACTGTTGTAAAGAACCCTGTGGGTCGGTGTATCGGATGAAGGACTTAGCTTTCCTTCTACAACCTCACCACTTAAGGATACAACAACAATATCATCCAATTTTAACTCATCATAAGGAACCCCTGATGGTTTTATTGCAAAAACACCTCTGTCTCTATCAACAGAAGAAACATTTCCCCAGGTATAGATTGCAAGTCCTCTTTTTGGAATTTCCAAATTTGCATTCAAAACCTCGTTTTTAAGATCGTTGTAAATACTTTTCATATGCTACTTCCATGCACTGCGATTCAGTTTGTCCAGCAATCTGAAATTTTCAACAGTTGTTGATTCATTTATGCTCATCAATTCTAAATCATTCATCTCTGCATAATAGGTTATGTAATCAATATCCAGTGCAGTAGACATTGCATTGTGATGTCCTGCGCCACTCAAGATCCAACATTCTGTTGCAGTATAGAAATCTGGAAGGGGCTTCCACAGAGCACGAGCTACTGGAAGTTTTTTGAATTTTTCTTCAGGATCAATGATTTCAATTTCATTCAGAATGAGTCGCAATCTACCACCTAAATCAACAATTGACAGAGTGAATCCCTTTGAAGGTTTGCTATCAAATACAAGCCTAGCAGGATCTTCTTTATCACCGATACCAAGAGGGTGAACTTCAATTGTAGGACGTCCTTTTGCTATTGAAGGACATACCTCAAGCATATGGGATCCAAGATTGTAAAGTTTACCTTCTTCAAGATTGTATGTATAATCTTCCATGAATGAGCAACCGCCTTCATCAAGTCCGTCAGCCATCATTTTGAGTGTTCTGACCATTGCAGCTGTCTTCCAATCTCCCTCTCCTGCAAATCCATAACCTTTTTTCATGAGATGCTGACATGCAAGTCCTGGTAACTGCTTGAGACCGTGGAGATCTTGGAAATTTGTGCAGAAAGCCTCTCCATCATTATCTATCAAGAACTTTTCAAGAGCAATCTCCATCTTTGCCTGCTCTCTGATATGCTCAATGTTGTATTCACTTGCATCAATTATATCGTAATCTTTTTGATATTCGTCCATAAGAGCATCTATTTGAGATTCAGTTACGTCCTTCATGATATCTACAAGATCACCAATTCCATAATAAGGAATGTTCCAACCTAGGTTGATATAAGCTTGGATTTTGTCACCATCTGTTACAGCAACATCTCTCATGTTGTCTCCAAAACGTATGACATTCATGTTGTGACCAGCCTGTGTTGTTGCAGCTGCTCTCATCCATTTGGCCATCTTTGTTTTGAATCTATCATCCATCCAATATCCTGAAAGAATGGAGCGAGGTAAATTCATTCTTGCTGTGATGTAACCAAATTCTCTATCACCATGAGCACTCTGATTCAAGTTCATGAAATCCATATCCATTGTTGAATAAGGAATCTTTTGATTGAACTGTGTGTTTATCTGAAGCATTGGTTTGTTCAAAGCTTTGAGGCCATTGATCCACATCTTAGCAGGAGAGAAGGTGTGCATCCAACAGACAATACCAGCACAGTTTGGATCAAGATTTGCTTCCATAATGGTTCTTTCAATTATAGATTGATTGATCATGGTCTGCTTTGAAATCAACTTGCAGGGAAGTGATTTTGATTTATTCAAAGAAGCAACAATCTCCTCACTGTCACTTGCAACTTTTTTCAATGAGTCCTCTCCATACAGATTTTGAGAACCTGTTAAAAACCAAAAATAATAATCATTTATGTGTTTCATTTTCATATCCTTATTTGTATATATTTGTGTTAACGTACACATAAAGTATTGCATGAGGATAATAATTTGGCAAACATTATTTTTTAAAATAGGGCAATATTATGTATTTAATCTAGTTAATTCTTTTTATAATAAGTAATTAAAAATATTAAAATATTTTGAAATAGATATTAATTGCTGCAATATTTAAAATGATGATGGATCAAACGACACACCAATAGCAAATATCTGTCAAAAACACATGCTTAATATATGTACAGTAAAATAAAAAGAGATAACCAAACTTAAGCATAAAAAATGTAATAAATTTTGACTTTGATAAAAATATTGATTTTATTTCTTGACATATTCCATTTTATAATCGAATATTTATGTAGCGTTAACGAACACACACTTATAAATATGTTTATTTCGCTACAAATTTAAAAACGATAGGAGATCGATTTTATGAAAAAATTCTTAGTTATGTTGATTTGTTCAGCAGTATTAATGAACTCAATGGTATTTGCAAATGGTCAAAAGGAAGACAGTGCAAGTGACACTTCTAAAACTGTTGGGGTTTGTATGCCTACCCAGAGTTCTGAAAGATGGATCAATGATGGTGCTAACATGAAAAAGCAACTTGAAGCATTGGGATACAAAGTTGAGATGCAATATGCAGAAGATGATGTACAGGCTCAGGTTTCTCAGGTTGAGAACATGGTTGCAAAACAAGTGGATTGTTTGGTTGTAGCTGCTGTTGATTCCTCAGCTCTTGTAAATGCATTGGCACTTGCAAAAGACAATGATATTCCAGTTATTGCTTATGATAGATTGTTGATGGATACAGATGCTGTATCTTATTACGCTACATTTGATAATAAGGGAGTTGGTACTGCTATTGCTCAGTACATAGAGAAAACTAAAAAACTCTCCACTGCAAAAGCAGAGGGCAGATCTTATACAATAGAATTCTTCATGGGATCTCCTGATGATAACAATGCATTGTTCTTATACAACGGTGTTATGGAAATTCTACAGCCTTATTTAGATAACGGCGTTTTGATCTGTAAATCAGGAAGAACTTCATTCCAAGAAACTTGTATCTTGAGATGGTCACAAGAAACAGCTCAGCAGAACTGTGAGAACTATCTATCAGGTTTCTATGCAAATGATCATTTAGACATTGCATGCTCTGCATTTGATGGATTTGCTTATGGTATCAGATCAGCTCTAGAAGGAGCAGGTTATACAAAGGGTGAGAATTGGACTTTAATCACTGGTCAAGATGCTGAATTGATGGCTGTTAAAAACATTATTTCTGGTTACCAGACAATGTCTATCTATAAAGACACACGTCTTCTAGCTCAAAAATGTGTAAAAATGGTACAGGCTGTTTTGGAAGGATCTGAACCTGAAATTAATGATACCACACAGTATGACAACCACAAACTTGTTGTTCCTTCATATCTTTGTACTCCAGTTGCTGTAGATAGATCTAACTATCAATCAGTTATTGTTGATGGTGGATATTACACAGCAGATCAACTTAAATAGTTTATTTAAACTTCTCCCTGATGAGCAATGCTTGTCGGGGAACTTTAATTATTGGAGATGTAAATGAAGAGCGAAGATTTAATTCTAGAAATGAATAACATTACCAAAGTATTCCCAGGTGTTAAAGCTTTATCCAACGTCAATCTGCAGGTAAGAAGAGGTGAGATACACTCTTTGTGTGGAGAGAATGGTGCAGGAAAATCAACACTGATGAATGTCTTGAGTGGAGTGTATCCCTATAAGTCTTATGAGGGTGATATTCTATTCGATGGTGAGTTATGTAAATTTCACAATATCAAGCAGAGTGAAGAGAAGGGAATTGTTATAATTCATCAGGAATTGGCATTGATTCCCCTTCTGACGATTGCTGAGAATATGTTTATTGGGAATGAGAGATGTAATGCTGCAAAAATAATAGATTGGAGGAAGACTCAAGTACAAGCTAAAGAGATGCTTGAAAGAGTTGGATTGAAAAACGAAGATATCAATCAACAGATATGTCAAATAGGCGTTGGTAAGCAACAGTTAGTTGAAATTGCTAAAGCACTTGCAAAAAATGTTAGTTTGTTAATTCTAGATGAACCAACTGCATCATTAAATGATGAAGAAAGTGATCACTTGCTAAACATAATTCTTCAGTTAAAAGAAGAGGGTGTAACAAGTATAATAATCTCACATAAATTACAGGAACTCACTAAAGTTTCAGATAGAATCACTGTAATTAGAGATGGTGAGGTTATAAAAACATTAGATAGGAAAACAGATGAATTCAGTGAACCTGTAATAGTTAAATCTATGGTAGGTCGTGAGTTGACTCAAATATATCCAAAAAGAAAAAATTGTAAAATCGGTAATGAAATCTTTAGAGTTGAAAATTGGAATGTATATCATCCAGAAGATGAGAGACGTAAGTTAATAGAGGATGTAAATTTCAATGTTCGCTCTGGTGAGGTTGTTGGACTTGTAGGTCTGATGGGTGCTGGTAGAACAGAACTTGCCATGAGTATCTTTGGTAAATCGTATGGGCAAAAGATATCAGGGGATGTCTACATGCATGGTAAGAAGATCACAATCAACAATGTTAAAGATGCAATTGATAATAAAATTGCATACACAAGTGAAGATAGAAAAACTTATGGTTTGGTTCTTGGAGATTCAATTATGCACAACATGACAATGGCCTCACTGTCAGATGTTTATGCCTCTAAGAATGGAGTTCTCCTTAAAAATAAAGAGATTCGTGATGCAAGAGATAATAAAAACAAATTTGGTGTTAAAGCCCCAAGTATAAATACCCGTCTTGATACATTAAGTGGTGGAAACCAACAGAAAGTTGTACTTGCTAAATGGATCATGGCAACGCCTGATGTTTTGATTCTAGACGAACCCACAAGAGGTATTGATGTAGGAGCAAAGCATGAAATTTATCTTTTGATAAATGAATTAGCCCAGAAAGGGAAAGCTGTTATCGTTATATCATCTGAAATGCCAGAAGCAATTGGTGTTTCTGATAGAGTCTATGTAATAAATGAAGGCAGAATTATAGGTGAATTGGAAGGGGAAGATATGACTCCTGAAACAATTATGACTCAAATTATTCGCGATACAAAAAAAAGAGGGAGAGAGTAAAAATGAACTTAAAAGATAAAAAACTTAATATAGATATGAGACAATACGGTATGATGATTGCCTTGATTGCTATATTCTTGCTTTTTTCATTATTGACTGGTGGTACAAATAGTTCCCCAATGAACATCAACAACCTTATGATGCAAAATGGATACATAATCATCTTGTCTGTTGGTATGTTGCTTTGTGTTCTGACAGGTAACATTGATTTGGGTGTTGGCTCTGTTGTAGCTGTCTCTGGTGCTGCTTCTGCAATCATGATTGTTGATTTAAATTTACCAATTGGCGTTGGATTTTTAACAGCATTATTGGTTGGTTGTGCATTTGGCCTTTTCGTTGGTTTCTTTGTTGCATATCTTGCAATTCCTCCTTTCATTGTAACTCTTGCAACCATGCTTATAGCACGTGGTCTGACTTACACTATTTTGAGAGCTCAAACAAAAGGACCTCTTCCTGATTCTTACAACTGGATTGGAGCTGGTTATATTCCAAGCCATAAGGTCAATATATTTGGATCCAGTTTGGATATAGTCTCGATTGTAATTGCTTTGATAGTAACTGCAGTCATTATTTTCAATGTCATCAATGAAAATAAAAAGAAAAAACAATACGGTTTTGAAGCAGAGCAGTTGTGGGAAGAGATAATTACAAATGGTGTCATCATAGCACTTCTATGGTATGTGATGCTCAAGTTTGCTTCATACAAAGGTATTCCAAATGTAATGGTATTGACTGTAGTTGTTATAATTTTCTATCAATTCCTTACACAAAAAACTGTATATGGTCGTAATATATATGCTTTGGGTGGAAACAGAAAAGCCGCACAGTTATCTGGTGTCAATACTAAAAGAGTGTTCTTCTGGGTATATGCCAATATGGGACTTTTAAGTGGTCTTGCTGGTATTGTATTATCTGCTCGTAATGCTTCTGCAACACCAAAGGCTGGTGATGGATTTGAAATGGATGCAATTGCTGCCTGTTATATTGGTGGTGCTGCTGTTGCAGGTGGATCTGGTACAATAATTGGTGCAGTTGTAGGTGCTTTCATTATGGGTATATTGAACAATGGTATGTCACTTTGTGGAATGTCCACAGATATACAGAAGATTGTTAAAGGACTTGTACTGTTGGGCGCTGTAACCATAGATCTTATATCAAAACAGAAGAAGAAATAATTTTAGTACAATTATCTCACAAATATAAAAAGAAGCAGATAGATTTCTTTGAAGAATTCTATCTGCTTCTATCTATAATTCTTAATTGATTTAAAATCATTATTTTGCTCAATATTTCATATTGACTAGTATAAAGACTCAATTGTTGATGCAATTAATATCGAGCATAGCATATTAGAAATGAATTCAAGTAAAGATGTAGCAGATAGAGCAGGTGCATCACCTGCAAGTGTTTCTTACTGCATCAACCAAAATGTATATATGAGCAAATAGGCTGGAGAACTAATTCAAAAGACAATTGATGAGCTCAATTACACTCCCAATGAAATAGCTAGATCTTTAAGAATTAATGCCAACAAATAATTTGTATTATTTTGTAATAATATTCAAATGCTGCAAGAACCATATTGATATATGGAGATGATCCAACGAAGAAAAATTCTAAAACTGGAATGCTTCATTTGATTGTAATTCTCTGAGACATGCTGTTGATGATATCTATAGCTAAATTCATTTATCCTATCAAAACAACCGGATAAAAAGATCAAAATCTCTACATTGGGAGGTGTGATGATCAAAAAACTGTTTCTATGTAATTTTCAGCCTATGGCAATGAATTTTTGGTTTTGCCAGAAGTTTTTTGATAATTATTAATTCAACTTCAATAAAAGTGATTTTTATCATAAATATATAAAATTTAGATATTAGTATTGACATAAGTTTGAATTTGAATTATTATTTGAACATAAATTAAGTAAGTACGATTGTTTTGATAAGGTAACGATACAAAACCAGTATCAATACATTTATCTATAGAATTTAAATGGTAACGCAGTAACTGCTACTGATGCCATACATAAAACTAAAAGATAAAAACACAGTCATAAACGGATAAAATCCAGAAACAATCATACAGTTTTTCATTCTATTACCAATCCAGTGAAAATTAAAATAAGATTATAAGAACTCTTATGAAACAGATAAGTTGTTTTTCTTGCTATAGTAAAAATTACAAGAAAAAATAATTTAGAAACAAAAGAAAATAACTGGAACTTTTAATACGATTAAACTTTATTAATAAAATTGCACCTTCTATGTTTTATGAAACAATGAACGGTTTGTGAATTATTTAACAGCATAATTTCTAAGATAGAACTTTTTAAGAAGAAATCTTTATGGAATATGAAAATAAAGTTATACCTAGCAGTAAAAACCATACTGGCTAAGTGTAAATCGTTGAAGAAGAATGATATAGAATTTAGATGAAAGATTTTTATAAACACAAAAAGAAAGCTTGATAGTTTTGATAACGATTTAACTTTGATATAAAACACCAACTGGAATATTCAATGGAGTATTGTGGTTTGCAAATTATAAAACAGCATAATTTCATGGGTAGAACTGAAAAGAAGATACCGTATGTGATATGAGAGTAAAGTTACATATACAGAAGGCAGAAAAACCTTAAATAGGGGACCTGCTGAATGTAGATCGTGAGAGACAATCGATGATAAAACTTAAATTGAAGATCTTAAGATGATGCACAAAAAGAGATCTCAGCAATTCTGATTACTGTTTAGCTTTGATATAAAATAACGACTTGAATGTCCAATGGGACTTCATGGTTGGCAAATTATAAAATAGGATATATTCATGGGTAGAACTGAAAAGAAGACACCATATGAGTTATGAAAGTAAAGTTAAAAGTGCTTGTTGATGTACAGCTAAAATTTAGTTACGCATACAAGAAGCTACAGTAGTAAGAGTTTGATTATAAATAATTGAAAACTAAAACTTTCATCAGAAAAATACCAAATACTTTAAAACTAACTCATTAATTTGAGACAAAAAAAGCTGCAATTTCAAAATCTGAATTGCAGCTTTTTTTTGATCATATTTTACATTCAATGTTTGGATTTTTTATAGTTTCAATGTGTTTCCCAAATCATCTTAATTTTTGATTTTGTAAGTCCAATTTGAATCTTTTAGAGTTATTGAAGTATTAATCCTGCATTCATCTGTTTTAAGAAGATGGGTTATATCTTGAACTTGGGTCTTTTGATGATCATACAACGGCGAGCAGCAGCAAAATAATGGCTCATGCTGCCAGTCATGAATTGGACTTTTTAGTCCTACCAAAAGATCTGATGCTCCATTACATAACAGGTTTTGCTCTT
>JBFHKM010000025.1:0-25736 GCA_041595335.1 Sphaerochaetaceae bacterium | reverse complement strand
CAATTGTTCTTAAAATAAGCTAGTAACCTTGCTAATTAGATTGAGCTAACTTATACTCAAGATATAAAACAAAAAGGAAGGAATAAAAAATGAAGAAAACTTTTGTATTAATTTTATTAATAATTACTACTTTATTTGTCGGATGTGCAACTGCAGAAAAACCTGTTGATAGAACACAAGATTATCAATTTTTAGTTGCAAATATTGATGACAGTGCTGCCATACAGATGTTTCTTGAGAAAGGAAGAGCTAAAGGTAATGATATCAATGATGAATTGATGGGAGGAGATACTGTACTTATGATTGCAGCTCGTTATACCACAAACATTGAAGTACTTAAAACAATTGTTTCCTACTTTCCTGACATCAATCAAATGAACTACAGCAACGATATGACAGCCTTAGACTATTTAGATCGAAGAGAAAATGTTGATGATCTTTACGAATATTTATTTGAAGAATCTGTTAAGTATGAAATGAATAAAAAAGTCGACTCAGTAAAAAATAGTGTTGTTAAGAATATATTTAATAAGTTCTAAATCTTTATAACTATTTTATAATCGATGGAGCTGCCGCTAAAGTCAAAGGAGGACTGAAGTGACAGCTCTTTATATTTAGAAATTACTCTATTGCATCATAAAGAGAAGCTTTGAATGTGCAGATATGTTTTATAATCATAGAATTTGAAGTACACCTCTTGGTGGTGTTTTTTTATGAGAAAATTCGAGGCAAAACATATGGCTGAAGGCAGTGCTGTAAAAGCTCTATTCTTATTTAACATCACACTGATACTCAGTAAAATTGTGAAGCAATTATACAGTTGGACAGATTCTTTTATAGTTGAAAAATACAAACGGGAAAAGTTCTCTAGCTGCAGTTATCATCTTATTTGAAGTAGCAAAAACTGCCAGTAAAATTGACTCAAACCACTTAATTAAAAAATTTTCATTGATATGAAAGATTCAAAAAATCTGCAGACAATAATTGAGAACTTCATCTATTGGTTCTTTGCAATCATAATTAAATATATAAAATATGAGTTATTGGTAGGTTTTTGATTTACACACATGAATACATACTGTATCCTTATAAGTACTTCAACAGACATCTAAAGCTCTTATAACAGCTTTAATTTTCCAGCCTGTTTAAAATTTAGACATCAATAAAGTTGCATAAAATTGTGAGATACAGTCTGCATTCAAAACACAGATATTAGTTTTATAGCAATTATTAAATAATTCTTAGGAGAATAGTATGAGTTTGGTCAATTGCACAGGTCCTTTTGCTGTAGCTAATGCAGAAAGGATATTAGAAGAATTTTTAAAGAGCGAAAGAGAGCAGCTCTTTATTTTAACAGGTGATTCAGGAATCGGCAAGAAAACAACAGTCCGAAATAAGATGCAACTTATAAATAAAGAGGTTCGCTTTCACAGGTATACAGTAATTGAAGATAAAGACATTTTCAGAAAGTCTTTAGAAGCTCATCCATCTGATATACATGTTTGGTAAGCAACTTCTCCCCTTCTCGCAGATAAAGTTTACAAAAAATTATTGATGGATATTGCTTTTGATCATATTGAATTTACAGGCAAGTTCATAATTGTTGGAGATCAATTGCTTGAAGCTGTTAAAGATATCTCTGATATAATCATGGGTGCAAATATAGAAATGGAGAATCTGGATATTATTGCTGCGATTCAAAACAGCGGAACTGTAAAAACATTACTTAAAAATTCCATTACAAAAAAGCCAATTGTTTATGTTGATATGGACAATGTACTTGTTGATTTTCCATCTGCCTTTGCAAAGGTCTCTAAAGAGAATCTTGAAAAATACAAAGATGATAAAGATGAAATTCCTGATATCTTTTCCAAAATGGAACCTATGGAAGGAGCTCAAAAGGCATTTAAATTCTTAGCTAAAAATTTTGATACTTATATTTTGAGTACTGCACCTTGGAAGAATCCTTATGCTTGGTCAGACAAACTGAAATGGGTTCAAAAATATTTAGGTGATGATGCACACAAACGCTTAATTTTAACTCATCATAAGAATTTGAATAAAGGTGATTATCTTATTGATGATCGCCCAAATAATGGTGCCCAATATTTCAATGGTAAGATTATAGTATTTGGTTCAAATGAATTTCCTAATTGGAAGAGCATAACAGAGTACATGAAAAAAGAAATCACAAAATAGATTTTCTTATCCCACAAAATATGAAAACAAAAGCTAACTTCTATTTCTTCTGAGGAAACAAGAAAGTTAGCTTTTTTTGGGGGAACAATCATCACTTATAGAAACTGACTGTAATGAATATATGACCAGATTCCAAATTAATTGGAACTGGTCATAATTCTAATCAACTATTTAAGTACACCAGCTAGCTCTGATGCTATTTTCTCAGAAGCTTTTGGCAATAAGTTTTCACTCCAGAATAAATTGGAAGATGAATCCACAGTATCTTTGCTGTTCAGCCATTTCACCAGGTTTCTAAAATTTTTTCTATCCATTCTTGCAGCTTCAACTCTGTCCGCAGGATCAAAAGAATAAGATTCTCCTAAATAAGAAAAGAAGTACTTTTGGGATACTGATTCTTCAACGTATGCTAAATCTATGATATCAAAAAGGAAGACCTTATGGTCATTACAGGATTTATATATCAACTCTTTTGGAGTTTCATATTGATCAAAATCTATTTCTTCATAGCTCATAGGTTCATATTGCAAGCTATTGCTAGCATCGTTTTTAATTTCCATTTTCTCGAAGAGTGCTAGCTGTAGAGCAAGATTTTCATAATTTGCATCATTTTGATAAGTTGCAACTTCATAGTCCTGAGATTTTAAATCGTTAATTTGCAAACGCTCCGTTTCTATGTCAAGAGGGCCAATCAACGAAATTGAGAATCCAAAGTCTGTTGAATCATCTATATCAAGATCACCCTCTTTCAAAATTTTATCACTCTGTAAATCCAATATTTGATAATTTACATTGCATGAACCCGAAGAGATCAAAGAAAACTTAAAGACTTTCCAATTTGGTGCAGATGTTATTCTAGCATTTATTGGGCGCTCTTCTGCATTTCCTTTTGTGTCTGTAGCGACCTTCATATTCAAAAATATCATAACATTTGCATCTTTTGAGAATGCAAAATCTTTTGCTTCCATTGACGAGAAATTGATATCATGAGTTGTAGCCACCACGTCAATTAAATCGTTTTCAGCAATCTTTTCACTTATTGAGGAAATGATCTCATCTTCATATTCACTATCAGAAGAATCTACAAATAAAACAACTCTTGCAGTTGCATTTTGTTTGGCTTCATCCATTACAACATCGATATTGGGATAATCTGGCATCAAGTTTTTTACATACTTGAAATAAGCCAAAGCATCTCTTGACTTGCTTCTTTCACCATAAAGCATCAACTTCTTCCCATCTTCAAAGTAGAAATTTGCAACTCTTTTTTTTGTTATGTTGTATCTCTCGGTTAGGCCAGCGAAGTCGGTTTTGAAGTCAGTCCTACCAGAATCATCTAACATTTTGTGTATCTCAATTAGATTATAATATTTATCAAATGCCTCAGCAATTACAGCAGGATCAGATGATTTTTCAAATTCGTCGATACTTGCAGTCCACTCATAATTTGCTCTACTCCATGCATCATTCAAAACAACAATAGCATCTTCATCTCCAGGATCGTCACCCAAAGCCTCTAAAGCTTGCGAAATAGCACTTCGATAATTACCTCTAGCGAGTGAATCAGCTGCTTTTTCAGCAGTGCTCGCACAAGATACAAACAAAGATGCCATCAATGTAACCAACAGCAACAAACCAACAATTCTCTTTTTCATAAAATTCTCCTATTTCCAAAACTTAAAAACGAATTATTTATGTTTTTTACAATAAATAATAACAAGTACCACATGCAATGCATCAAGATACTTAACTAACATATATGTATATATTTGCTTTGTTAAAATAATTAATATCCTGTATATATGCTTAAATCAGTTTTAAAAAATCAACTGAATTATCTCCGTTTTTTTGTATCCTGTTGAATTCAATACCTTTTGATATTGAATGTTGATTGAAGAAAATAATTTTTTGAATATGTTATCAGCTTCGTATATTATTTCTGCTGTATCAGGCTCACTTATGATCAAATTCAATATGTTTTTTTTCTTATCTATCTCTTGATATACAATCAATTCTTTATAATGAGTTTCAAAGTAAAGTAAAATTATAAGTGTTTTGAACAGAATACTGAATTTACTTTTATCAGTATTTATTGAAATCTCCTCATTCAAAAGTCTCATATCTATCTTCAAATCTGCTTTCAAAACTCCAGGCAATTCGAGTAAGGTCAAGTTGTTTATTAATTCTGTTATGTTGAAGTTCTCATTCTTATTGATGTTCTTATTGTCAATTATTCTGTAACACAGGTCTATGTACTGGTCTTCAAAAAGCATCAACTCTTTTATTTCAGCGTTTAGATATTGCCTGTTCTGATAATAATTTATCTGCTTGTTTACAATTGATGTTATCTTTTTGTTCAAAAAAAGAGCTTCCTTTGCTGCTTTACTCTCTTTCTCTTTTGATCTATCTTTGATGATTTTGTGTGAATTTATAATTAAGATAATTATGGAAATCAAAAGAATGAAAACAACAGCATGAGCGATTTCTAAAACTACCTCTTTGATTATCTGGTTGCTGCTTCTTCTTACAATCAAATAACTATCCCAAGTAGATAGATATTTTATGTATGAAAGAGAGGCATCATCAGTGTCATCAAGAAAGACGCCATTGGTTATTTTTTTGTATTGGTCTAAGTTCTCATACCTATCAGCAACATTCACATTTCTATTTGAATATATCAATTTAGAATCATTAATAAGAAACAATTCAACATTATATAATCTTTCGAGTTGATTCAGATAACTATCGAAGTTTTTGTAATAGAAGCCACCACCAGCCACACCAATATATTTTCCATTTTCATCTGATATTGGAATGTTAATGAATATTGTAAGAATCTTTGGATATATTTTATCAATGAAGAATGTACTGGCTCCATTTTGGGCACTCTCACTATCTCTGTAGTCAAAATACCAACCATCCCTTTTTACATTGTTTATATCCAAATCAATTATCTTATCAGTTCCGTAATAAGTAAGAGAACTATCATCAACAACACTTGAATGGACCAAATCATAGGATGATGCAAGAACTGTTAAATAACTTATCAAATCATCAGAATCCTTAGTGGGACTCTCTAGCCAGGCTCTTATGTAGTCATTATCCTTTATTGCTTTCTCAACTTTTCTATATGGATCACCAATTGAATTCAAATTGACCTCTATCGCCGATATCATTTTTGGAAATTCAGATTTCTTCAATTTGTTTAAGTAGATCTGCCTTGCAAATAATAAATATAAGACAAGCAGAATAAATATGCTGAGAATGTACTTCTTATTTATTTTAAGCATCGATGTCCTCCTGATTGAGAGGAATTCTCAAAGAGAACAAATTTTTTGAATCGTCTGTTTTGGTATAAGACAACCCACTTTTATTTAATTTAGCTAACCTAAATGAAGTATTCAATCCCAAACCAAGAGAGACCTCTCCCCCTGTAGGCTTTGTTGAAATATCAGAATTTTTAGAGAATAAAGACTCCAGCTCATCATCCTTTATTACAGGGCCTTCATTAATTACTTCTATAATCAGCTGATCATTTTCTTTCTTAGTTTTTACATATATTTTTGAATCAAAAGGGGAATACTTTATTGCATTGTCAATTAAATTATTGAGTATTCCTCTGATTGCAATTCTATCAAACATGATGAATTCTGGGAGAAACATTTCTTGCCACAAAATCACCTGATTTTTATTCTTTGCCTTATTATTGCTTGAAATTTTCAGATTGTTGATTATATATTTAAGGTCTATCAACTGGGGAACATTTATAAAATTCCCATCATTCAATCTAAATGCAGCCAGCACGTTTTGAATTATCTGATTTATCTCCTCACAGGTTATCTGAATATCTACAACATCATCCTTCAGTCCTTCTGGAAGACTGTCACACTGAGACAAGTCATTTATTTGATTTATTAACATAGTAAGAGGAGTGTTTATATTGTGAGTGATGAAATACAAAAAGGTATTTTTCTCTTTTTCCGATATTCTCAACTCTTTATTTTTTGAATACATTTCTTTCTGATGAATCAAATTTCTAATTCTAATTATCAATTCATGAATCTCAATCGGGTTTGTTATGAAGTCATTGATATCTAAATTCTTAAATTCATTGATGTAGAAGAAAGAACAGAATTTATTCATCATTAATATTGGAAATTCATAGTATGCTTTAACATTTCTTATATCAGAACATAGCATCTTGCACTTCTCACCAGTGCTGTATGGATTGATTATCAAGAGGTCTATTTCATCATTCAGGACCAATTCTAAAATCTCTTTCTCATCATAAATTTTCAGACTGTTGATATTGTTCTCATACAGGACAGAAAGATAATTGTAAGTATTCTTTTCATCATTGTCATACAAAGCCACTGTTATCGGTTTTTCTGATGAAAGACGATTGCTTGGATCCAAATCATAACTGAATTTTGATTGGTTTATTCTATTAGTTGGAACCAGATATTCATATCTACCCTTCAATTCTTTTTTATAGCTTTGAATGTTTGATTTAATTTTCGTTATGATCGCTTGATAATTTGATTCGTCCATGGTATTTAGAAAAGCAATCTCACCATCTAAGAATAAAAACAATTGTCCTATATTTTCCAATGCAATTGTTTTGGAATAATTATCAATATTTAGAATTCTGTCAAAATTTAAGCTTTTGATCTGATCAAGTTCCGTTGATAAAACTTCAACCTTCTCTATCTGTTGCTTCTTTTTATAAAGAGAAAAGATTACCTGGTATTCAATCAATGAATAAAGTAAGGTGAATAGAATGAGATATTTGCTCACACTTATAAAGAAATATCCATTTGTAAAATTGTATCTGTATTCTACAAAGAAGACCAATGCAATTGCCAATAGATTGATTGCAATTGTTATCAGGTACTGTTTGAAATATTTTGATTTCAGATACTTTGAAATCTCCTTCTTCTTAGCAAAGATTAGGAAAAAGGAATTTATAACTATGTAAGCAAAAGAAATTATAATAAGTAATTTTAAAAAATTGAGAATTAAAGTTTGATTTCTGTAGTCAACCTCCCAGGTTCCAATATCTACAATTCTTGGAAAGATATATTCCACACTCTTATCTTGATATTCCAATATGTATCTAGCTGAATCTTTATTTTCTAAAGACACAATAAAGAACGCACTGGCATCAAACATTTGTTTGTTTTGTATCCTTTTCAAAAGGACCAAGTCATTGTTTTCTATTTTATACAGATTTATAGCTGAGCAATTAGATTTTTCTACTATTGCAATTTCATTTGTGTTTGTATTTTCTATTGAGATCAAACAATAAGTATTCAATCCTTTCTTATGTATAGGATTGTTTTTATCATAATGAGAAAAAAGGAGATTGTTGAAATTGGCCATCTCAGGCTCAATCAAATAATCTGAGTTTACATATTTAATTTCGAATTGGTTGAATATCGTATTTTTATATACATCTAACAAAGCAAAGATTAAAATAATAGATATGAACATAATTATGTATAACGTTATTAAAAGTGATTTGAATTTATACAAAAGTTCCATATCCCTTCCCATTTATAGTATTTATTACAGTATAAATACAAAATTATAGTTGTCAATAAAATTACAATAATCCATTTTAGATGCTTTTTATAAATCACATGACATATATATTAACTTATAAATAATTATTTTAATAATATTCTAATATTTCTGTAAATTTTAGTATAATTATATAAATTTCCCATAGCTATTTTATTTTTATCATGATCACAATTTTTTCATATTTATAAAATAACTGTCTTTATAAAACCATCAGAATTCAAATCATCCGTTAAATTTTATATAAGACAGCATTAAATTACCTTTAAAGCTACTAATTTTTCAATAAAACTTCTCACTCTAAAGGTAAGATTGATTGATGTTTGACCTATTATAAAGTTGCAGCAGTTGGTGCCTGCATTGTTCGAACCCAACCCTTTTTCATTCCATTCTTCCAATATGATACTTTTTCATATTCTTTCTTTACAGTGTCATAAACCCAAACTCTAACTTTGCAGTCTCTGAATGGATCATCACCAACTCTTGTAATGAAACCAGCTGTATCATTCAATAGATATACATTCTTTAACTTGTTGCAATATCCAAAGGAATGTTTATCTAAAAGCTCCACAGATTTTGGAATTGTAACTGTTTCTAATGAATCACAGTTCTTAAATGCATAAGAAGAGATTTTTCTTGGACTTCCACCAAATTCTATATAGTTCAACTTTTTATCACTCTCAAATCCTGCAAACGGAACGTCTGCATCAGACAAATAATAGATTTTACTTAATTTTCCGCATTCATCCAATACATGTTTTCCAAGTTTTGTAACACTTGCTGGAATGGTTATGCTTGTTAAATTATTATTCCTTCTAAGAGCATACTGCTCTATTACTTTCAATGAAGCAGGGAAATTATATTCTCTAATTTTTGTTTCAGCTAGACAACCATGACCTATAACTTTTAAGTTACGAGGAAGATCTATGTATTCAATTGGACAACCTGTAAATATATCGATTGCATAATCATCTACGTTAAATTCACCAGAATCAGGGAGTCTATCACCTAAATAGAGTAAGGAGTCAGGTAGATTGACCTCAGATAATTTAGAACACTTGTATGCCATCTTATTTGGTAGTTTTTTGATTCCTTCAGGAATAGTCAAGCTTTCTAAACTATCACAACTATAAAAAGCTTTTGCACCAATTAATGAAATTGTTGATGGGATACTGATTGACTTCATATATTTATTATCTTTGAAACAATCTTGTGCAATTTCAACAACCTTTGTACCTTGATAATATTCTGGAATTACAATATTTGTATCTTTTTCATTTTTGACTCCAATAACTGCCCAATATCCATCGGGTCGTCTTACCAACTTTACATTGGACCACATTGCATAGCATTGGTTATCAGCTAAATCTGTAAATCTCTTGCTTTCGTCTATTGCAGTTTTTGTTTTTTTTGAAATCCAACCACAGAAATACATTCCATCTTTTGTTGGATTTTTTGGTAATACTATATTTCTATTTAGTTCTTGTTGAACCACATAATCATTTCCAAATGTATCACTGAATATAACATCATGATATCTCCAAACTCCATAAACTCGCTTACTGAAGCCTACGTGCGTTGTAGCATCAAATTGCTGTTTACCTTCCTCATCTAGGTACCAACCTAAGAATTCATTGTCTTGCTTGATAGGTGAGTCTGGAAGCTTTGCTGTAGTTTCTCCCTCTAAAAGAGTGTAACTTGAATAGACTTGATCATCCACAATATATGTAACTGTAGGTGGTCCAAATATAGATGCACAAGATGTCAATGCAATGCTAATAATAACAGCTATAATCAAACCAAGAAATTTGTTCTTTTTCATTTTTATTTCTCCTCATTCTATTTTTCTTAAGAATAATCATACAATCTTACATAATTCTTACAAATCTTGTACTATTTTTATAGTTTCATCTTTTTTTATTGTTTGTAAGCTTTTTGTAAGAAAGACATGTTACTTTAAAAGTAAGATACTTAATGATTTGAGGGAATATGAAAAATAAAATATTAATTGTAGATGATGATAGAAGATTGAATGAATACCTATCTAAGAAATTATTGAAAGATGGATTTGAAGTATCCAGTGCTTTTGATGCAAATTCAGCCTACAAACTTATGATTGACGTTTTATTTGATTTGGTAATTCTTGATATCAATTTAAATGATTCAGTAGATGGTTTGGATATTCTCAAAGTAATAAGAAACCAAGATGATTTTCTTCCTGTACTGATCATCTCTTCCATAAACAACATCAACACTCAAATAACAGGATTTGATATTGGTTGTGATGGATATTTAATCAAGCCTTTTTATTACAGCGAGCTTAAAGCTAGGATAGATAGATTTCTTTCTAAGAGCAGATTATATCAACCTATAAAAACAAATATAAAAAATGAAATTTCATATAAAGAAATAAAGTTGAATATTGAATCTAGAGATTTGTTTATCTCAAATGGTTGCATTCATCTTCAAAAGCAACTTTTCAATATTCTCTTGCTATTTTTAAACAATCCAAATCAAATCATCACATTCGATATTTTGATCAACAATCTGTCTCTCAACGAAAACTGTGATGATCCACTGAATACACTATATGTATACATAAAAAGATTGAGAAATATTTTCAAAGAATATAATTTGAATTATATAAAATCAGTCAGGAGTGTTGGGTACATTTTTACCAATTAATCAGATTTATATAACGTTTATGTAAGATTTTTGTAAGATTCCAATATTATAATTTATTTATTCGTATTGGAGGTTAACTGTATGAAAAAAAACAATCTTATAATTGTTAGCATTATTGCATCGTTATTACTATTTACTGGATGTAGTTCTTTATTTGGACCATCTTTAAAAGGAAATACTCATATTTCTAAAGCTTTAGACGGAGCAAAGCAGATTGAAAAAAGTGATGAAGTTGATGAAAAGCTAATCCAATTATTCAATGAAGAATATTTATTGGCTTATGAAGAAACACAAATGCTAATTGATGAAGGCAGTGCTGATGTTTCAAAGTTTTTGGACATGCATTATGGAACAATACATGATTTAGCTACTCATTATACCAACATCAAGAATAAATATGGTGCACTGATAAACAGTGATGTTGATTATGTAGCACTAGCTTCTGATTTAGATAAAATTGCTAGTGAGATGCTATTTAAAACTGGTATGTCCTTAGATAGAACAACACAAGACACCAAACTAATTGATACTCATATAAAATATATCAACAAAGCTTATGATATAGATGAATCTTTGAAAGCTGATGGTATGAAAACAAAAAATGAATATTTTATTCTTGCTGGTGATATAAAATCAAAATCTACAAATACAGATGACCTGACATCTGCAATATATTATTACAACAGAGTACTGGAGACTGAGAAAGATAATTCAGAAGCACTATCAAAGCTGAACGATGCTATTGAAAAGCAGAATGATATAAAGTTGTCTTCAATAAAGGAAATGCTAGATAATGGATATGCTGGTTCTTATGAAGCAGAAAAGATCTACAATTCATTGAGTGAAGAACTTAAAGAAAAACATTCTGAATTAGGAGAACTCATTGAACAAAAAAGAACAGCTATGGTTCTATTCTGCGTCAATGATAAGGATAATATAACTCTACCTAAAACAAAAATATTCAAGCCAAGCTGGACTATGAACGAACTCAAAAAAAGTCCAAAAAAAATCGTAGTGGAGTACAGGAGTATCAGCAATGAAAATTTTGATATCCCTGAAAAATATAATTACATATTCATTCCTGATTCTAATTTCGGTCAAATAGACTATGATTATAAAACTGTTGTAAATGATAATATTAGCGTCAATTCTACATCTAGCAAGACAGAACAAGCTCTATATGAGATGTCATTGAAACAGAATCCTAATGATGAAGAAGCACTAAAAGCTTTAAAAACAGGTACATACAAACAGACACTCACCACAGTAAGTCGAACAGTCAATGATGTTTATCATATCTACAAGGTAAATAATGGAGTTAAGGAAAAACTTACATCCTCATCTAAGAGTGTTAAAAATATTGAACTGGAAGAAATTCAATACATATCTGGATCAAAAGATGCCATCTTCATCCAAACAGGAGCATCCTTTGAAAAGAGTAATTATTGGGGAGATAGATTCAATCATTCCGATATAGAAAGTTATTTCAGCTCAATAAGCATCAAAGGGTTGTATAACGGATATTTCAATAGTATGAAAAGTTATTTCGACCTATTGAAGTAAGACTTCATGATGCTGCAAACAGTCTGCATCCCAGTTCAATTTTATACAATACTGATCTGAGAGCAACATTGATGTGACTCTGTCAAACAATGAGCAGACTGCATAACTCATTTAAAAAAATAGTATATCAAGCTCATCCTCTGGGTTTGATTGATTTCTTTGAAATTACTATTTTGCTGTTATCACTACTAAGTGTGCAAGTTTTTAAACAAAAGCTTGCGCACTTTTTCTTCTCTAACCGCCCTATTTCAAATACCCAAACCTTCCTTCTTAGTAAATTTTGATTCATTTTAAATAAAAAAGTTCCAATCTACATAAATCATCTATTAATCATTTTAATAAAATTATTCAGTTCATCCTATTTTTACTCATCAATATCGAGTGGAATAGGATTCTTTGTTCTTGAACTCAAATAAAATAGATATAGCTATATATAAGGTAACTAACACAAGTATTGCTTTTAATTCAATTTCATAATTTAATCACAAATTTTATTATATTGTATAATAAATTTGTATTTAATCTACTAAATACTTAGGAAATGTTTATGTATGTGATAGACTTAACTCAGTAGTGTAATTGTTATTAGCCATGTATAAGTCAATATTTTGATTTTTTTACCAGGAGTCTTTTATGAATAACAAGATTAAAATCAATGTCTTCTTAATCGCTATTGTCTCTCTAATTTTTACTTTTACAAGCTGTGATTCAAATACCACACCTTTCTATCCTGAATGGTTTGACGAATACAGTGGTGATGATCTAACTAGTTTAAAAGCAGCACAAGATGACTTTGAATGTTTTAAAGATCCAATTGGAAGCAATGTGATATTAGCTCACGGTTTCACCTACGATGATGTCAATAAGCAAATCATTGCAGAGTTCTATACCAGAGATGATTCAGATTTAAACGATGCTGCTGACATACAACCATTCAGAGATGCTGCTTTAGCAATGGGTTATACAGAAGATGGAGATACAAACACTTATACAAAAGGTAATATAGAATTTACTATTTATGTAATTACCTCTGTTTCTCCAGATGCTCACTTCGAAATATTTGTTGAGTTTGATGATTAGCTCTATTTTTTGTTCTGAATGACACTTCCAGTATTGATAGCATAAGTTACTTATAAATGTACCAATAGAATTTTATAACCATTAAACAGCACTTCCTTTAATTTCTTATATAATTCAAAACCTACCTCCCTGTGCAGATAAAATCAGTTCAACCCATTTCAAAGTTACATATAGCTATCAATACGATTCATATATGAGGTTTCAAACATAATATACAGTGCAGGATATTGAGTGAAAAAGCTTATTCTAATCATTTAGATACTGCAGTAGCAAATAAAAGCCATCTCAATGTTTGACATATGGAAAAAGTGATCATTCAGTCATGCTCTCCAATAATAATTGTTTGCACGCTTAGATGGGATTTCTGAATATGAAAAAAATATCTGTATAAGTATTTTTTTAAGAGCAGATGAACTCAAAGTATCTAACTCTTACAATTTTAAATTTAAACATTTCCCTGCGATGTAATTAAGATGAAAATCATAACACCTGTAGGTTTCATATATATAAAATTTATTGATGAAGGAGTCAGTATTTATGAAAAAAAGAAATATAGCATACAGTCTCTTGTTCATTCTATGTCTCTTTGGTCTGTTTGTATCATGTGATGATGCTACAAATGGAGCTTTTAGCGATGAAGAGTCACAGATGGCTTTTGGTGCATACAGTGAGATAATTGATACACTGAATTCAGAGGAGACTCCACAAGGAATATCTCATCCAAATGAAAAAGAACCAGATAATGTAGAATTTAAAGATTTATCTATAACAAATGAAAGCTGGAAGTGTACCTGCAATGGATCTTGGACTTTTGATGCAGATGATTCCAGTGTACTCAATGTATCCATTTCTGCAGAAGGTTCAGATAGTGATATCATATTAGCAATAAACTTTGATGTGAATTCTGAGATTACATCATTTTATGTAAACAATGTTGATTATACAGATGTTTTCTTAGAATATTGGAATACAATTCCAATGACCAGCACCATAAACTACTATTCCTTATATCACGATTCAGGATCTCCTCCCCCCTCTCAAACAAAACAAAGAGATGAGAGCATCACAATAGCTGATAACACAGGAAATCTTCAAAGAGAAAATTACACATTCTCCGGATGGTACTGTCATGGTTCATCCACAGCATACGCTCCAGGAGAACAATATTCTATTGATGAAGACATAGATTTATATACCAAATGGACAGCAATTCCTACTTATCAAATCAGCTACAATGCAAATGGAGGAGATGAAAGTGAAGTTCCATCTTCACAGACAAAACTTGAGGGAGGTAGCATAGCAATATCCGGCAAACCAAGCAGTATGACAAGACCTGGTTGGTCATTTACAGGATGGGTGGATGGTTCTGGAGTGAGTTATTCAGCTGGTTCTTTATATTCCGCTGATGAAAATTTGACACTCTATGCGCAATGGCAAGAGATTGGATATGCATCTGAGGAAGGTTATCCTATTATCACAGGATTCTCTGTAGACCATAACCAAATATCAACATGTGATGATGAACACTTTGTCCACTTTACAGTATCTGCGACTGCACCTGTTGGAGAGTTAATTTATGCGAAAGTCTACGTAAACAAACCAAAAGATGTACCAGTTGGATCTAATAGCTCTATAATTACTTCTTACTATATTTTAAGTCCATATCCATCTTATCCTGACGAGACAGATTACAATGGTACTTCTCATTCTGGAACCTTTACTATGGCAATTCCAACAAAAAACTTCAACTATAAAGGATATTGGGAAGTCTATATGATTGAGGTTGTTCTAAAATTAGACAATAATGAACAGAATGAAACAAACATGAATTATTCTGAAATAGTTGAAAAGGGTTGGAATCATACAATTCAACAGATATCTGGAGATGCTCTTTAAACATCATAATGAATGAAAGAGGATAATCTCTTTATATTTTAAAATGTAAATATTTAGCTCCTCAAAGCTCAACGAGGAGCTATTATGATTAACTTTTTTTGATTGCATTTTTTATTGTTTTATCTCAAAGATATCATGAGTTTTAATTGTTATAAGAATCTATGCAAACACAGATACACGCCTTGCATATTGCTAATACCTGAGTAATTGTATATTATAAACCTCCTAAACATAAGTATACAAACAGATAAAAGGAGCCGTCTGATGAATGAAAGATTTATCAATATAACTGTAGATAATATCGAAGATGAGCATTTATGCTGCGCTATTTCAGATAAAAAGCATCAAGATGGCGTTTCTTCAAAAAAAGACTGGTTAAAAAAACAGATTCCAAAGGGACACATATTTCGTAAACTTGATGCAAAAGGTAAGATATTCATCGAGTATTCGCCTCTCGAAATAGCCTGGGTTCCAATCAAAGGCAGCAACTATTTATATATTTATTGTCTTTGGGTATCTGGAAAATATAAAGGACAGGGGTATGCAAAATCTTTATTGGAATACTGCATTGATGATGCCAAGAATCAAGGTAAATCAGGAATCTGTGTTTTAAGTTCCAAGAAGAAAAAACCTTTTTTAACTGATAAGAAATTCATGCAAAAATATGGTTTTGAAGTTGTTGACAATGTTGGAGATTATGAACTTTTAGCACTTTCTTTTGACGATACAAAACCATCTTTCAATGATGGTTTGAATCTTTCAAAAATTGAAAGTGATGAGCTCACAATTTATTATGGAAATCAATGTCCTTATATCCCAAACTGTATCCAGCAGATAAAAAATTACTGTGAGAGCAACAAGGTAACTCTCAATTTGATTCCAATTGATACATTGGATAAAGCAAAATCGGTACCATGTATTTTCAATAACTGGGCTGTTTTCTACAAGGGAAAATTTGAAACAGTACATCTTTTGAATGAAAGATCACTGAAAAAGTTAATTGAAATTTAATTTTTTTCAATAGCATTGAATGCAACAAGATGGTAGAACAATTATCTTATAAATTTATAAGATAGTTTATTTTTTACCATTCTATTGATGTTTTATGATAATTTGAATGAACTTTTTTACTTTTTATAAATTGGACTCAAAAGTATGATGTCCTTTTTTTATCAGTTTTAATAGAATAAAATACATATAAAGGGCTTTTATATATATCAAAAATATAATAAAAAGATATTACAAACTTATAATATATTTGAATTTAAATATAATAATTTTTGTAGCATAACTTATATAAACAACTTTTCATCCTATTATTTGCTTATATTAATAAACAAGGAGAATGCATGACTACAAAAAAAACTAATATATATTCCATCATAAATAGAATCCTAATAGCTCTATATATCTTTACTGTTGTCTTTTTCATAATAACAGACAATTCAACAGGTATGGGTTTCAACAGAAAAGATATTGAACCCTTCAATGAAGGGTGGACAATTTCATACAACGATAAAACAGAAAATTCAATGATTTTACCTCAAAACTATCATCTCAATCCTGGCTCTGTTTATTCCATTGAGCGAACAATAACTAAAGAGGATTTCATTTATCCTGTCATTAGAATTCGCTCTTCAATGATGAATGTGCATGCATATATAGATGATCAGTTACTATATTCATTTGATGTTGCTGAAAAAACAAACAGTTTTGATAAACCATATCCTGCATCATGGCAATTGATAGATATACCAATATCTGATTCAATTGGAAAAACATTAAAAATTACTTTTTCTTCCCCAACATCACAATTTTCCGGTTTGATAAATTCCGTCATGATAGGTACAGGTGAGGCAATAATTCTGAATCTAATTCAACACAATTTTCTCAAATTTATCATTTCTGTTTTTATCATTGTACTCAGCATATTTGCCCTAACCACACTTATTTGGACAAAAAAATTGGGTATTGCAAAACATATAATCTATCTCTCATCCTTTGGTATTGCATCTGGACTATGGATTATCTCAGAATCAACCATTCTTCAGCTATTCATTCCAAATAGATTTTTAGTTGCAAGCACAAGCTACATACTGAACCTTTTGCTGCCATTGATAATTGTTCTATTTTTTAGAGATGTAGTTCTAAAAGGCTTTCATAAATTGCTGTCTTCTGTAGCATATTCAATATTCTTCTTGCTGATTTTGGAGATGATACTTCAACTTACAGGTACTGTGACTTTGATCAGTACAACATTGGTGTCAATAATCTTTATTGTCATAGCTGCAGGAATCATCATTTATTGCTTGGTAAACGAAGGTTACAAGCAAAATAATCCTAAAGCCAAGCACTATCTGTTCATCTTCTTGGCCTTAGTTACAATTGCATCTCTTATAATGGGATCTTTTGTACTGGGAATCTATCAGAATTTAGGAAAGTACCTTACATTTGGTGTTTTTGGATTTTACTTGATTGTTATGAGTGATGTCTTCAAATCTGTTCACAATTTGATGGAGACCAAAAATAAAGCTTCAATATATAAGCAACTTGCATATGAAGATTACCTGACTAAAGGTTGGAATAGAACAGCTTTTGAACGAGATATTGAAAAACTCATCAATCAAAAAATTGATTTCAGACTTGTCTTGCTTGATCTGAATCATCTGAAACAAATCAACGATACATATGGGCATAAAGAAGGTGATTTTATAATCACTGCATCATACAATTCAATAAAAGAACCAATGAAAGACATGGGCAAAAGTTATAGAATCAGCGGCGATGAATTTGCTTGCATTATGTATGATACCAACAATGAAATATTTGAAAAGTACAAAGAACAAGTAGCTTCAATACTGACAGAAAAAGCAACAAACAAGCCTTATGAAGCAGTTCTAGCTTTTGGAACAAAAATCTATAATTCAGATGAAAACTTTACTGATTTCTATAAGAGAGTTGATACAGAGATGTACAAACATAAAAAGAAGCTCAAAATGGAAGAAGGCAATCAAAACAGATCTGTTTGATTTCATCACTTTATTGAGCTTTGCTGCTTTTGATTTTGAAACAAAAATGGCCCCTATTTGGGACCCATGAACTATCTATTAAGCATTTTTATTTATTTCTTTCAGAGGTATTTTTTCACCCTCTTTTTCTTTTGGTAATATGATGTTCATTATAACAGCAGTGAGTGTTGCTAAAACTACAGGAGACTTACCAAAAATCATGATGAACCAATCAGGGAAACTTGCAATAGCTCCACTTGCTTGACTGATTCCAACTCCAAGAGCAGCAGAAAGGCCAACAATTGAAGAGTTTCTGTAATTCATTTTTTCGCTTGTTACCAATTTCATACCAGTCATTGCAATTGATGCAAAAACTGAAATAGTTGCACCACCAAGTACACATTGTGGGATTGTTGTTAAAATTGCAGAGAATTTTGGAATCAATCCAGCAATCAATAAAATAGTAGCACTCATACCCAGTGTGATTCTATTGACAACTTTGGTACTTGCTACAATACCTACATTTTGAGAATAAGTTGCTGTAGGAAGACCACCAATAAAGGCGCCAAATATATTAGAAATACCATATCCAATTATACCGCCTTGAAGCTCTGAATTTGTAGGTTCTCTATCCAAACCACCAATAGTTGTAGCAGAGAAGTCACCAATTGCCTGAATGGCATTGATTGTGAAAAGAATACCTAAAGCCGTACAAGCTGATACTTCAAAAGAGATACCAAAAGGCATAAATTTTGGTAATTGGAATACTTTTGCGGTTGTAACAGGGTCTAAATTTATCATACCAAATGGAATTGAAACAATGTATCCTACAACTATACCAATAAGAATGGATGATAATTTTACCAATCCTTTTCCAAAGTGATTTAAAGTTGTTACAATGATGAGAGTCAATATTGCAATAGACCAATTTTGCCAACTGCCATATCCAGGACTGCCAACACCACCAGCCATATAATTAATTGCTGTAGGATAAAGAGACAGACCAATAGTAAATACTACAGTACCGGTGATCATTGGTGGGAAAAATCTTCTGATTTTTCTGACAAATACTCCAACCAATGCTGCAATAAAACCACCTACAATTTGTGCACCAAAGATAGCACTTAGATCATATCCTTCAGCTATTGCTAGCATACTTGAAAGATAAGCAAAACTGACACCCATGATAACAGGTAATCCAGATCCAAAGTATTTTCCAATAGGAAAAAGTTGTACAAAAGTTGCCAAAGCTGCAATTACTAGTGCAGATTGAACCAATATTATACCATGGTTTGGAACAGACGAGGTGACAGCTTGAGAAATAATTAAAGCAGGTGTCACACAACCAACAATCATAGCTACTACGTGCTGTAGAGCCATCGGGATAGACTTTCCTATCGATGGCATTCCATTGAGTTCAAAGATTGAACTTTTCTCTAAATTAAACATAAAAAACTCCAAATATAATGCAAATAAATATTGTTGCAATCTGTTGCATTACTCGATGAAATATATAGGTTTTTAAAGACAATTTCTAGTCAAAATTAAGGAAGAATAAGTTATTATCGCTATAAATTTGCATCTTCAAGTCAATATAAGTATTGATTGTCAAAATTCAAAATTTATTCAATCGATTTAACTTTTCATCAAAAAACAAATGGTTATATTACTAATAACTCAATTTTAGATATTTCAGTTCTTCTAATTTTATTAGATTTTTACATTCGAATGAGTGGTCTTTTGTGATTGATTTCACCTCTATAAATACTGCTGTTCTTTTAAAGGCAGAATCAACTCAGGCAGTCTTTCACTCCTCCCATATTCTTGTATTTATATCCATTAAGAGAACTGCAGATAAAGAAAGACACTCAGTACAGATCAATTGGTCAGTACTGAGTGCCTTTAAATTTATGAATAAATTTCTTTTGTGATATCTACTTTCCAGAAGATACTTTATTTTTCAAATTTAACTCTCAATGAGATGTCTTCTTTTTCTTTTGGTTCAGGTGTTGAATTTATTCCACCGAAAGGCATTTCAGCATTGAGTTTGTAGCTATCTGGAATATCAAATAATTCTTTGACCATTTCATCAATTACAGGATTGTAATGCTGTAGAGAAGCTCCAATATTCAATTCTTTCAATCCACTCCAAATTGAAAGTTCTAACATTCCAGCAGATTGCTTTGCCCATTCAATGAAGTTTGAAGCATACAGAGGGAATTGCTCTTCAAGAGCTTTAACTGTTGAAGTATCAATGAAGTAAAGTATTGTTCCAAAACCACTCTTGAAACTATCAATTTTTTCTTTCGGTACATTACCTTCAAATACATCATATATTTTATCCCAAAGAAGATCTTGCTTCTCTCCAGTGACAACCACAACTCTTGAGCTCTTCATATTGAAGGAATCAGGGATTAACTCTGTTGCTTCTTTGATGAAATCAAATACCACGTCTTCTTTGACAGGTAAATTCTTATTGATATCGTAAATAGATCTTCTTTCTTTCAGTGATTCTATAATTTTCATATTTTCTATATTCCTTAATTTTTATTTTTTAGAAATGTTCCTTCGTTTAATTCATTGAAGGCTTGTGTTATTTCTTTTTCATTGCTCATAACAATGGGGCCAGCCCATGCTATTTTTTCATTCAATCTTTGAGTTTTCAATACAAGTAACTCAATTTCTTCATCAAGAGATTCAATTTTAAATTGGTCCCCTTCTGATAATTTAACTGCTGTTTTTTCGTCAACTTCTTCATCTGATATTTTTGTTTTACCAAGTAAAGAAAAGAGAATTACAGTTTGGTCTTTTGGTGTATCAATTATTAACTCTTTGTACTTTTCTAATGTAATAACATAAAAGTCTAGTGGCAAATATTTTGGTTTGAAACCTTTATATTCTTTATAATTTCCACTTATAAGTTTTAGAGTCCCACCATCTAATGGAATTTTTTTGATATCACTATCTCTTATATTCTCATAACTGGGATCATCCATTTTGTTTGCTTTAGGAATATTCAACCAAAGTTGAACACCCAGCAATCGATCTGACTTAGGAAATTTTTCTTCATGCATTATGCCAGATGCGGTGCTCATCCACTGCACTTCTCCATCATTAATTGTCTCTTCATTATCTAAAGAATCTTTATGGATCATCTTTCCTTTCGACAGATAACTGATTGTTTCTATTCCTCTATGAGGATGTAATGGAAATCCTTTTCTGTAATTTTCATAATCAGTAGAATCAAATGAATCCAACATCAATATTGGATCAAAATCTTTGTAGCTTCTTCTGCTTAAGACTCTGACAAGATGTACATCATCACCATCAATTGCATTATATCCTTTAACTTTCTTCTCTATGTTTCTTATCATAATTTATATCCTGTTAACTTTTTCAAGTCACTCAATAAAAGGTTTTGTTCTTCTTCATCTAAAACTGATATTTGAGTGACAATGTTGGCCTCTATCTCAGGATATACTTCATCCATCAATAATCGACCTGTTTCACTTATATTGAGTATGTACTTTCTCTTATCATTCTTATCTTGATATCTTGTAAGCAAATTGTCTTTTTCAAGATTTCTTATAATTACAGCTATCGTTCCACTGGTACTCAATACTTTCTCTTGAACCTCACCAACTGATAAATCACCTTTATGATAAAGAGCTTCAAGCACTGCAAATTGTGGCGTTGTTAACTTATATTTATTGATTATCTTATAATTAGTTTTATTTATTAAATTTAAAGCTCTGTTCATTGCAATAAATATTTTTAATTCTCGTTTTGCCATCTGTAAGTCCTTTATATTATCTCTACCTAGAGATAAATTACTCTAACTAGAGATAAATGTCAAGCAAACAGTTCCTTTTTTTATTCAATCAATTGAGAATTGAAAAAAAATGCGACCCTCAATATGGGGGACCGCACATTTTTTAATTAAATCTCAACAACCTTAATCATATTTGTCCTACCTGGAGATCCTACAGGAACTCCAGCTGTTATAACAATCTTATCTCCTGGCTTGATATACCCAATGGTCTCCAAGTACCTTGGTGCAATTTCAAACAATTCATCAAGAGAGCTCAGTGTAGGAATGAGAATTGGAGTGACTCCCCACGATAGGGCAAGACGTTGAACCGTCTGCTTGAATGGACTGTAGGCAATAATTGGAACGGCTGGTCTGAACTTAGATATCAGTCGAGCTGAACCTCCAGAGTGAGTGAAGCACGTGATGTATGCTGCCTTGATTTCCATAGCAAGTTCTCTTGTCGCCATTCCAACGGCCTCAGTGGTGCTCTTCTTTCTGTTGATCTCGATATCCTCTTGATTCAATCTCTGATCAAGAACAAGTCTTTGATAAGTCAGACTCTCTTCAGTGTGAGTTATGATTCTATTCATTATCTCCACAGAACGTAGAGGGAAATTTCCTGCTGCAGTCTCTCCTGAAAGCATAACTGCACTTGTTCCATCAAGAATAGCATTTGCAACATCAGCTGCCTCTGCACGGGTAGGTCTAGGATTTGTTATCATGGACTCAAGCATCTGTGTAGCAGTGATTACAGGAAGTCCTGCAAGGTTGCACTCTCTGATCAGCATCTTCTGAATTACAGGGACCTCTTCTGGAGAGGTCTCCACTCCAAGGTCACCACGAGCAACCATGATTACATTTGACTCAGCAATGATATTGGTGATGTCATTAACAGCTTCTGGTTTTTCAATTTTAGAGATGACTGGAATCTCCCTACCATAGTTCTTGTACATGAATTTCTTCAATGCAATGACATCTTGAGCACTACGAACAAATGAGAGTGCTACAAAATCGAGTTCATTTCTAAATGCAAAATCTAAATCTTTCTCATCCTTCTTGGTGTAAGAAGATAGATGTTTTAAAAAAGTTTCTGGAAGATTGACACCTTTTCTTGGTTTGACAGTTCCACCATCAACAACCTCAGTGATTATTATATTTCCTTCTATTTTTGAAACCTTCAAGGCTATGAGGCCATCATCAATAAGAATTCTGTTGCCCTTCTCAACCTCTTCATGTAGATAGGGATAGTCGATACTGATTAAATCTCTATTACCAACACATGGCTTTGTAGTGATTTTCAGAAACTCTCCTGTATTCACCTGAAAAGATTCCACATCCAACTTTCCAACTCGAATTTTAGGACCTTGCAGGTCCTGGAAAATAGCTATTGGGGTATCGAGTTCTTCAGAAGCCTGACGTGCCCAGTCAACAGTTTGTTGATGTTCTTCATGATCTCCATGACTGAAATTGAGTCTGATTACTCTTGCTCCTGACTTAATGATATCACGAATCATTTCATAACTTCGTGAAGCAGGACCTATAGTTGCTACAATTTTGGCATTGGTTGTGTTCTCTTTCATATAAAACCTCTCATCTATATATTACGGTATATAATCTGACTAGACAAGAAATATTTCAACAAACTCAACCACATCATTTATTTCGACCTTTATATTACAAAAAGAGTTACATAAAGAAAAGCTGTTCAAATCTTGATTTAAAAATTAGTAAAGAGCTCGTCATCAACATTTATATACTGTTTGAAATAAATTTGAATTCAATAAAAGAACTCTTAAAATAAAAAAAGATTGAAACTCCTTTATGTGTCAATTACACCAATAAAAGATTTTCAATCTAAATGTTTTACGATTTTTTTATGTTTATTAAATCTCTACAACTTTAATCATGTTGGTTCTTCCTGGAGATCCAACAGGAACTCCTGCAGTTATAACAATCTTATCTCCTGGTTTGATAGCTCCAATTGTCATCAAGTAATTTGGTGCAATCTCGAATAACTCATTGATTGAGCTAAGTTGAGGTATCATAACAGGTGTGACTCCCCAAGATAGAGAGAGGCGCTGTGCAATTTGTTTGATTGGAGTGTAAGCAATAATTGGAACAGCTGGTCTGTACTTTGATATCAATCTAGCAGTACTTCCTGAATGAGTAAAACAAGTTATGTAAGCAGCCTTGATTGCCATAGCTAATTCACGTGTTGCAACGCCTACTGCTTCTGTGGTGCTCTTTTTTCTGTTTATCTCAATGTCCTCTTGATTCAAACGTTGATCAAGCACAAGTCTTTGGTAATCTAGACTTGCTTCAGTATGTGTGATAATCTTTTTCATTATTTTTACTGTTCTCACAGGATAATCACCTGCAGCTGTCTCACCAGATAGCATAACTGCACTTGTTCCATCAAGAATAGCATTTGCAACATCACCAGCCTCAGCTCTTGTAGGTCTGGGGTTTGTAATCATGGACTCAAGCATCTGAGTAGCTGTAATTACTGGAATACCAGCGATATTGCATTCTCTAATTAAGGTCTTCTGTATGATTGGAACTTCTTCTGAAGATGTCTCAACACCTAAGTCACCACGAGCAACCATGATAGCACTTGTCTCTGCAATGATATTTTGAATATCTTTTACTGCTTCAGGTTTCTCAATTTTAGAGATGATTGGAATCTCTCTTCCGTAGTTCTTGTACATAAATTTTTTCAACGCTATAACATCGCGTGAACTTCGTACAAATGATAAAGCTACAAAATCAAGATTGTTCTGGAATGCAAAGTCAAGATCTTTTTCATCCTTCTTTGTATAAGAAGAGATATGTTTGAGTGCAGCTTCTGGTAGATTCACACCTTTTCTTGGTTTGAGAGTACCTCCATCAACGACTTCAGTAGTTATTACTTTTCCTTCAACATTCAATACTTTGAGAGCAATAAGTCCGTCATCAATTAAAATTCTATCACCATTTTCTACCTCTTGATGTAAATAAGGATAATCAATACTGATTAAATCTCTATTTCCTACACATGGTTCTGTGGTTATTTTAAGAGTTTCGCCTTCGTTTAATTGAAAAGAATCTACATCCATCTTTCCTACACGAATTTTTGGACCTTGTAAGTCCTGAAAAATGGCAACTGGGGTATCAAGTTCTTCAGATACCTGACGAGTCCAATCGACAGTTTGCTGGTGTTCTTCTCGAGTTCCATGACTGAAATTAATTCTGATTATACTTGCACCAGACATGATGATATCACGAATTTTCTCATAACTTCGTGAGGCAGGACCTACGGTCGCTACAATTTTGGCATTGGTTATATTTTCTTTCATATTCACCTCTGACGCGATAGTAATGCAAAAAACTAAAGTGAACAATAATTTCATTGATAAAGCAATAGTACTATTTTATCATTGTTGCAACAAAACCTATTTTAGTCCTAAAATATAGAAAATTCATCACTGTTTTCTTGTAAGAAGTAACTTAGGTTTAGAATTTTTAACAAGCTGGTCCATTAATTAAGTCAGTACACATGTTACTTTGTTTTTGCTTTCAAAAGCAATTAATATTTTACCATTTTTAATAGTTTTTTTATTTAGTTTTTGAATTCTCATTATTTGATCGCATATTTTCTGATTTATACTTTCAGAAATAATCCCACAATTCAAACTTCTGGAAACTTCATCAATGAATCATCATAGGTATCTCCAGAATCCTTTAAAAAATCTTTTCTAATAACTTTTTCAAAGCAGAGGATAGAGAATACAGTGAAAATGAAATTTATACTGCAATCATCAATGACTCACTTCATCCAGTTATGATATAAGAGTAGATGTCAAACTTTTACTTCGCTTTTTAAATAATCCAAAAGACTTCTTAAATCGTATTGTATCTACCCCATCTCAATT
>JBFHKM010000024.1:0-25969 GCA_041595335.1 Sphaerochaetaceae bacterium | reverse complement strand
TGGTGCAGAATCTAACATCTATACAATTGAAGGTACTGATACTTGCTTGGTAGGTACTGCAGAAATCACACTTGGTGGTTATTACCAAGGTGAGATTCTAGACAAAAAAGACCTACCTATAAAAATGACAGGTTTATCACATTGTTTCAGAAGAGAAGCAGGTGGTGCAGGTCAATATTCTAAGGGTCTATACAGAGTTCATCAATTCTCAAAATTGGAGATGTTCATCATCTGTCTTCCAGAACAAAGTGATGATTTCCATGCAAAACTTTTAGCAGTTGAAGAAGAAATTTTCCAAGGTCTAGGTCTTCCATACAGAGTTGTTGATACATGTACTGGCGATTTAGGTGCTCCTGCATACCGTAAGTTCGATATTGAAGCTTGGATGCCAGGTCGTGGTGATGAAGGTGAATACGGTGAGGTAACAAGTACAAGTAACTGTACTGATTACCAATCAAGATCTCTTCAGATTCGTTATAGAGACGATGAAGGAAAAGTACAATTTGTTCATATGCTTAATGGTACAGCTGTAGCATTATCAAGAGCAATGGTTGCAGTACTTGAAAACTACCAGACTAAAGAAGGTTCTATTAAAATGCCTGAAGCCTTGATTCCTTACACAGGATTCAATGAAATTGAGGCTAGATAAAACCTAAAAAATAGGAGTGATGAGATGAGAGTTAGCGCGCTAACAACAGATTTCTACGAATTAACAATGATGCAGGGATTTTTTAAATCAAAATACAATCCCCAAGTAGTTTTCGATATGTTCTATAGAACAAACCCTTTCAATGGTGGATATGCACTGTTTGCCGGGCTTGGGTCCATTTTAGAGAAATTAGAAAACTTCAACTTTGACGAAAGCGATATTGAATATCTTAAATCCTTGAATCAGTTTGATGATGAATTTTTAGATTATTTATCAACTTACAAATTTACAGGTGATATTTATGCTGTAGATGAAGGACAGGTAGTTTTTGCTGGTGAGCCGCTGATTCGAGTTCATACTTCATTAATTGAAGCTCAATTGATTGAAGGCTTGCTATTAAATACTGTTAACTTTCAAACTTTAATTGCAACTAAAGCATCTAGAATGTGCTATGCAAGTAAAGATGGAAATATCATGGAATTTGGTTTGCGTAGAGCTCAAGGTGAAGATGGTGCATTGAGTGCAGCAAGAGCTTCTTTTATTGGTGGAACCAGTGTTACAAGCAACACAATTGCTGGTAAGAAGTATGGTATACCTGTATCTGGAACTATGGCTCACTCATGGGTCATGAGCTTTGATAGTGAATTGGAGTCCTTCAGAATATTTGCAGATATCTATCCTGACAATGCAATTCTTTTGATTGATACATATGATACCCTGGGCAGTGGTATTGAAAATGCAATCATTGTTGGTAAGGAACAGAAAAAGAAAGGTAAGAAGATTGGAGTTAGAATCGACAGTGGTGATATGAGTTATCTTCCACGCGAGATTCGTAACAAACTAGATGCTGCAGGATTGACTGATGCTATAATCTGCATATCAAATGATATGACTGAAGAGATAATTCAGGCTCTTGTTGCAGATAATGCACCAATCGATAGTTGGGGCATTGGTACTCATCTGGTCACAGGTGGCTTCCAATCTTCATTGAACGGTGTTTACAAGCTTTGTGCAAAACAAGATAAAGATTCTAAATATATTCCAACAATGAAAATTTCCAATAGCTTTGGAAAAACAACAAACCCTGGAATCAAACAGGTCTACCGCTTCATTGATGAGAACAATGGTGCTCTTGCAGACTTAATAACTCTCGACACAGAGAACATCAAGCCTGGAAAAGAATACACTTTCTATCATCCTTTCAGTGATTCTGATTTCTTCAAATTGAAG
Organism: Sphaerochaetaceae bacterium; assembly: GCA_041595335.1. Taxonomy (GTDB): domain Bacteria; phylum Spirochaetota; class Spirochaetia; order Sphaerochaetales; family Sphaerochaetaceae; genus Pleomorphochaeta. The sequence continues at coordinate 24,090 of JBFHKM010000024.1, read as the reverse complement.
GAAAATAGATATTCAAAGTGCATTCCTCTTCTTACTAAGAAGATGGAAAAAGGTGTCAGATGTGATGAAGAGAAGACTCTTCCTGAGATTCAAGCTTTTGCAAAGGCAAATTTGAACAATCTGCATAAATCTTATAAGAGACAGATCAATCCACATATTTACAAAGTAAGTCTTTCTAAGAAACTTAGAAATCTTAAAAAAGATCTTGTAAGTAAGGAAAGAGCAGTTATCTCCGAAGAAGAGAATAAAGGTTATACAAAATAGATTTTAACTTTGCGTAAAAAAGAGACTGGCGTTTATAATTCCAGTCTCTTTTTTATTGTTTTGATTTGTTATTTAAATCAATTCTGCTCTTTTATATATTTCTGTAAGAAGCTCCATCTTGCCCTGCCCTGTTTTTGCAGAATAAGGAATAATGAGTGTATCGTGCTTTATGATCATATTGCTCTTTAGCTTCATCATAGCTTTTTTAGCTTCAGCTTTTTTCAATTTATCTGCTTTTGTTGCAACAATTATATAAGGAATATTCAATTGATTCATGAAATCAATCATTGCTGTATCATCAGAGGTTGGACCAACTTTTAGGTCGACGAGCTGTATAACACTTTTCAATAAATCAACATTTGGATTCTGTGTGAAGTAAGAGTCTGTTACTGATAAAAGCTGATTCTTATTCTTACCACCTCGTTTTGCATATCCATATCCTGGAAGGTCAACGAAATATAATTTGTCATCAAGGTTATAATAGTTAACAGTAACTGTATGTCCAGGATTAGAACTCACTTTAGCAAGTGCTTTTCTATCCAGCAGTGAATTAATTAAAGAACTTTTTCCAACGTTAGATCTTCCTGCAAATGCAAATTGATATAGGTTGTCATCAACGAATTGTTCTGTTTTCCCTGCAACTTGTGCAAGGGTTATGTTATGTAGATTGGGTTTCAATACTTCCTCCGTAAAATCTTAGCTACCTTATACTTAATAAAGGCAGTAAGTCAAGCTAGCTTATAATGATTTGCTTATTCCATCACTAATTGCAAGTGCCATTTGATTCAAATAGTTCTCATCAACAAGTTGTTTTGCCTCATCTTCATTTGAGATGAATGCAACTTCAATTAGAACCCCAGGTGCTCTTGCAACATTCAAAACATAAAGATTATCATTCTTCACACCACGATCTGTAGCAGATGGAAAACTTTCTGCAATGCTCTCATCTATATCATGAGCTATTTCTATGCTCTTTTCATACATGTCCTCATTCAACTCATCATTTGATTCTGTTGAAAAGAAAGGAATGTTCTGTTTTGGTGTTTGATCATCAAATAATGTAATTGTCTTTTCAGATGGTGGTAATTTTGTAAACACTTCAAATCCATTGGCACTGGTATTCGTAGATGCGTTTACATGAAGTGAGATATAGATGCAGCTGGTTTTTGGTGGTAATGGTGTCAAATAACAGACTTCTGATCTTTCCTGCAAGCTCAAATACTCATCAATTATTCTTGTTTGATATACATTGATATCGGGATATCTACTTTTTAGGATGAAAGATACTTTATTTGCTAACTTCAGGGTTATATCTTTCTCATCCAATTTATATGACAAAAAATCATAAGTACGTGATGCTCCTGAATCGTTACCACCATGACCTGGATCAATAAAAATTGTTTTGACAGGGAATTCATAAGGGTTTGATGCAAAGATTGATAATTGAGCTATTCCAAGTATCAATAAAACCATCAAATTATTTTTTACAATGCTCTTAAAACTCATTACATTTCCTATCTATTTATTTTTTTCTATCTTTTGGTTCTCTTTTTCAATTTCTGTATATTCCCATTCCTCACACAGAGTTTTAAAATCTTTCTTGATTATATAAGAGAGTCTCTTCTTCACCTCTTCATTGAAAACCTTTCTATCAAAATGGCCTCTGAACTTTCTTGCAAAATTCTTTCCATTGATATTCTCCACAGATAAAGCTCTTGTATGAACACGGTCCATGGAATCAACAGGGGATCTATCTTCAATTATACTCAAAGACTGAGGGAATCTTACAATGAATGCACTTGTGCAACCAATGGTATTTCCGTAAAGATTGTATCTCAATCCTAAATCCAAAGTCTGCCAATACTCACTTTCAATCTCTACATCGTACGATCTGATTCGTTGAAAAAGAGCTCTGTCAAAAAGTCCAATTCCTCTGATAGGATAGAGTGTTTGATGAGATTCAGTTGAGGACATATCAGGGAAATAAGAAATTGGATCAATTAGGTTGCCAACTTTATTGGGGGCTCTCATTGATGGAACTATTTCCTTGTTACTGTTTGCAATTGCAGGAATCAAAGCAGCTGGTGCTTCTTTACTGCTCAATAGGGAGAACAAATAAGCACCTTCGAATCTGACAATTTCCATATCTGATCTTACAACCAAAAAATATGTAGTGAAACACTCATCTGCAATTGTATTTACCATCTCTCCAAGAGTTGGAAATGTTGGAAAGACAATGAATGTAACATCTGGATAGTTTGCTTGAAATGATGTGATATCACCACGGTCACTGCTGATAACAGCATGAAGACAGCAGTTCATGTTTGCCACATACCAATCAAGCGCAGTTGTGAGCTGATCAAGAGAACCACTGTCAATTATTCCAATGGCAAGTTGCTCAGCTCTATGAAGTTGTTCTATTTTCTTTCCTAAATCTTGCTTTCTATGATGAATTTTATAATTATTATTCTGACTCATTTAAAAATACCAAATCCTCCGGACGGAAAATTACATCTTTCCTTCCTTTTCCAAGCAATCCTTCGATATCACTTGAATTGTGGCCGCTAATTGCTATTATGTCCGTACTATCATAATAAGGTACAGCTTTAGCAAACGCAACACCTTTCTTGTTCAGGACCTCAATAACATCACCTGCACAGAAGGCTCCGTTGACCTCTATTATTCCAGCAGGAAGCAAACTTTTATGATGAATCAATGCTCTTTCAGCACCTGCATCAATCATTATACTTCCATGAGATGAACTGTTTACAATCCATCTATTTTTTTGGCTTATTCTTTTGGATGCCCTGATGCGTGTTCCAACACTATCACCTTTCAATATCTTAATTAGAATATCACTGTCATAACCTGATGCAATAACACTATCACATCCAGCAATAGCTGCAATTTTAGCTGCAAGTAGCTTTGTTTTCATACCACCTGTAGAAAATGCACTTCCTGCACCACCGGCTGCTTGCATTATATCATCACTTAAATTCTCAACCTCACCAATTAACTTTGCATTGCAATCTTCTTTTGGATTTGCAGTATAAAGTCCATCAATATCTGTCAATATAACAAGAAGTTGAGCATCAACCTTTGAAGCAACCAATGCACTCATTCTGTCATTATCACCAAAGGCATTTCCAATTTCAGCTGTTGAAACACTGTCATTTTCATTTAAAATAGGGATGATTCCAAGCTCCAATAATGTAAAAATACTATTTCTTAAATTCACATAAGTGGCTCTTTTGTCAAGCAGAGTTCGAGTTAACAATACTTGAGAACAAACCAAGTTTTGTTTTTTAAAATATTCACGATATGTACTCATAAGTACCGGCTGGCCAACTGAAGCTAAAGCTTGTCTGAAAGCAATAGCTTTAACTGGATGAGTTATACCCAGTTCTTTTGCGCCCATTCCAATTGCACCAGATGTTACAAGAATCACTTGATATCCCATCTTTGTTAAAGATGCAATTTGAGTCACTATTATTTCAATTCTCTCTTCATCAATACCATGTTCGGTTGATAAGAGGTTGGTTCCAACTTTCACCACTATGCGTTTTACGTTTGAAAAATCTCTGCTCATATTAAATTTTTATTAGACCTTAGATCTATCTCCTGTTCTATTTTATAAAATAATACATTAAAGAGATAAATAATGCGACCCTTTAATATAAAAAGCCGCATTTCTTATCTGATGATTGTATGTTTTTTCTACTTACACATAGCCTTTGTTTCAATTGAAAGTTCTTTGTGTGTGTAGTTCTTTTCTCCATCACTGTATGTTGCTACAGTGTTGCCATTACCTCTCATCAGGTACTTGGTGCTCATCAGTCCTTTTACACCAACAGGTCCTCTTGCATGAAGTTTGGATGTGGATATACCAACTTCAGCTCCAAGTCCAAATCTATAACCATCAGCAAATCTTGTGCTGCAATTTGCAAAAACATCTGCACTATCAACGCTAAGGTAAAATTTCTTAATGTTTGATTCATCTTGAGATAAGATTGCATCGGTGTGATGAGAGCCATGACAAGCTATATGTTCAATTGCTTCGTCTTCGTTGTTTACAACTTTTATTGCAATTTCATCAGCTAAATATTCAGTATCCCAATCTTCATCTGTTGCAGGTGTGCAATCAATAATTGATTGAACAATCTCATCACCATGAATTATTACTTTCTTCTCATCAAACTTGGTTTTTAATTTAGGTAAGAATTCTTTTGCTATATTTTTATGAACAAGCAAGGTCTCAGCAGCATTGCATGCAGATGGATATTGTGTTTTTGAATCAAAACATACATCAACACTCATGGCTAAATCTGCTGTTTCATCAACAAATATTGAGCACAATCCATCACTGTGACCCATAACTGGTATATTTGTATTGTTCATTACAAACTTAACAAATTTGTTGGAACCTCTAGGAATAAGAAGGTCAATGTAGCCTTCCATTTTAAGAAGTGTTGCTACATCACTGTGTGATTCAATAAGTAAGATCCAATCACTTCCAATTTTTGAATTCTCAAGAGATTTCTTTATTGATTTCACAAGAGCTCTGTTGGATTCAGTAGCTTCTTTTCCACCTTTCAAAACAATTCCATTTCCACTTTTCAGACATAAAGATACAATCTGAACAAGAGCATCAGGTCTTGCTTCAAATATCATTCCAATCACACCCAATGGAAAGCTAACTTTTTCAAGAAGAAGATCATCATCTAATTCTCGTCTTTCAAGAACTTTACCGATTGGATCTTCACTCTCTCCAACCATTTTTATTCCATCAAGAACTCCCTGTAACTTATGATCATCAAACTTAAGTCGTGCAACCAATGCAGGTGTTGTATTGTTCTCTCTTGCATCTTCCATATCTTTGGAATTTGCTTTATATATCATCTCTTTATCACGTACGAGACCTTCTGCAATCAAATTAAGTGCAGCGGCTCTATCTTCATCTGATGAAGATGAAAGACGTACTATGTTTTTTCTTAGGTCAATTATCTTTGAAGATAGATTGTTAAATTCAGACATCTATAGCTCCTTGTCAGTAAAAAATACTATTTATCTATTTACTTTTCAAGTCAAGATATAGCAGAAAATGAATTTATTATTTGGATATAAATAACCGCCGATTTGATAATAGGCTCGGCGGTAGGACCCTTTTTTCGTACTCCACGCTTTTTTATGCGTGTTGAGATTCAAAGTATTTCTTGAATCAAGTACCCACCATGTCATACGGGACATGGACCTTCAAATAACACCGCTATTTGTTTGATCGAAACCAGCTACGGTGATAGCCCGAAGTTATAACAATCATAACTTGCTATAACCATTGTATTATTAAAATACAATTACCAAAATTTAGACTACAAGTTGAATCTTATAAAAGGTAACCGCCGCTTGAATTAGGCTCGGCGGTAAGCGCCCATTAATAAGATATGCTAAATATAGCATAATCCCAACTCGTATTAGTATGATACGTCACCTTTAAGAATAGTGCAAGAACTAATTTTATATAAATTCTTATAAGACCTTAAATTAGCATAAATCATTCAATTACATCTTTTAACTAACTTTTAAGCTATAAACTTGTTAATATAATATTGTAACCCCCCAAACTTCTGTTAATATCTTTTAGGGATTAACAAGTTTTGGGACATTCTTCATAAGTAAATTCAACAGTTCTTTTCTGCTTTCTGTTTTTGTGATTTTCTCCAATCTTTTCATTCTGTACTTTATATTGCTCTCACTTATATTCATCAGAGTTGCCATCTGAGAATATGTGTAATTGAGTCCAATATATTTCAATATTTCAAAATCACTATCATTCAAGTTGGCAACCAAATTTTCGCATCTCAGAAGATCCAAAACGAGTCTGTCATTTAGAAAATAATTTGTTTCCTCTTCAACTTTTTGAACACTGAAAGCTTTTGAGATTTTATACTCAACATAATCTGTTGTCTCACCTACATGAATTGATGGGATTGTCTTCCAAATTACCTTAACTTCGTTGTTGTTCTTTTTGAGAGATATTGCAAGTCTTACTGATTGCTTTCCAATTTCTCTCTCATTCTGAATGAATGTTGTTATATCTGTTGTGCAGTACTGACCAAGTGGAGAATCAAGCAATGAAATCACCCAAGGGATTTTATCACTGATTTTCTTCATCTGTGTTATAAGACTCTTAGCTATTATCATGTTGCAGCATAAAATGGCATCATAATTTTGAAGTATCAAAAGCAGAGCTTCTTGTTTGTCCAAATCAAATTTTTCTTTTCCAAATTCATAACCATCATCAAGCATTTCCTCTTTGAATGTATTTTCAAAAAAGAGATCTCCTTGAGAATTTGGATTCACTCCATAAAGAAGTATCTTATTGCAATTATTATCTTTACAATATTTTATGGCATTCTTAACAAGAAAGTTGTAATCACACATTATACTGTTGTAATCACTTCCTAATTCTACTTGAGGACCTATGTATATGATTTTAATTTTATTGTAAACATTATCTTCTATAATTTTATTTAAAAATTCATTTGTTGTTGCTATTAAAAATACTATACCATTTTCAGAAAAATCTATTTCAGTATTTTCCAATATCTTTATTTTATTTCGATTTGCTTCTTCTTTGATACCTGCAATATACTGCTTGCACCAATAAGTTTCTTCAAATATTTTTTCTTTAAGTAAATAATATCTCATTACTTCATTATATAACATAAAAACCAAAAAAAGGCTAAAAATTATTAAAATGTTTGAACCTCATATTAAAAACATCATTTAGCTTTTTATAAGTGTTTTCAACTAAAACTCTTTCAAAAAATAAACTATTTTAGCAGCTGTTAGAAACTCCAATCCAATTTTAATTAACAAGGGATAAACAGGTTTTATGGAACAGTATTGCTAAAATAGTAATGTTTACTTTTTAATGATTACATTTGATTGATGGTACTCTTTAAAACTTTCATGACATGTAAATTTCCTTATATAAGTTTATTTACAGCAGACCTCATGGATCAATTTCCATCTGCTACCATCCAAAGGTTCTTTATTTTCTGCATTAGGTCGTAAAGGACCTGCCGCTTCAATGTCACCTATTATTTCATCCATAATTTCAAAATTGATACAACCTTTGGTTCACTGAATTGAGTTTCTTACCTCACCATCAGTGCAAAGCAAAACAGCCATTTTACCATTATAATCACAACGCAATGTTTCATGACCACTGTTTGACTGGATTGCATTCAGATATTATATATGGACCAAATGGAGTTCTTGAGATAGCAGAACCCCATTCAGTCTCTCTACCTTCCATATACATCTGCTCACCCATGGACTCATCCTTACAATGGAGATAGTACATGTCACTGTATTTAAAAAGGACAGAATCATCCTTCTCTAAATTATCCCTACAATGAAATCCTCTGTGAAATACCATTTTCAAGGGAAGCTGTTATTGTTGCACTTTGATTTGAATCAGTTTTCATCACCATGACCAGAGCCTTACCTTTATTTGTAGATAGCTTTGGTTCTTTATGACTTGAAACAAACTCACAGGAGCCATTATCGTATCCCAAGAGTCTCAATGTTCCATCAAAACTGAACTCGACATCTGCTTCTCTATCAGTTATTTCATTCCCATTCTCATCAATCAATGATAGCACAACATGCGATACATCACCAATTTCAACAGGCTTCTTATCACATACAAGACTTATTTCTTTCAAATCTGCTGCAGTATTTAAAATAGCTTCAGAGTGCTTTCCTACTGCTTTTAAAGATCCCTCTCGGTATCTAACAGCAAATTTATATATTCCATCTTCCATGTCAACTAAATACTTAGTTCCAAGACTCACACCATTTTGGAAAAGTTCAATACTTTCTTCATTTGAATATATTTCAACAATCAACTCATCACCATCTTTGTAATTATAGTGATTGTTCACTTCATCAAAAACCCAAAGTTTTTTCTTCCAGTCTAACCCTTGCTTATCAACAATTTCCCCACCTTCAATCACTCTATAGGATGATTTTTCACATGTCTGTGTGAACATAGCAGTCGATGGTTTATTTGAGAACAGACTCTTGAATAAATAATAAGAAGGTTTTTCAAATCCTGCAGTATCAAGAAGACCTGATTTATTGGCTTTAACAGGCCATCCATTTTTATGAGTTTCTCCAATATAGTTGATTCCAGTCCAGAGGAATAATCCACCAACAAAAGCTCTCTCTTTTACAGCCTTCCATTCATGATATTGCCCAAGGTTTTCAGTTCCCATAATTGGTTTTTCAGGATAGTCATCATGAAGACTATCATACATAACTCTTCTGTAGCTGCATCCAACAACATCCAGAGCTTCACTGTAGCCACATGCAAAGGCAGCTGAAGGGAAGATGCAGTTTGCAGTAACAATTCTAGTGTCATCAATTTCTCGTACATAATCAGATAGCAGTTTTGCAGTCTCTTCTATTTTATATTGATCAGTATTCCTAGCTTTTTGATAGTTCTTCTTGATCTCTTCTTTTGAAGATGGAGGTAACTGCCAGAAGTAATCACCATTAGCCTGTGCACCAAAATATCCAGTTGCCTGGAAAGTTGCATCATAGGTCCACTCAATTTCATTACCAATGCTCCACATGAATATAGAAGGATGATTTATGTGAGTTTTGATTGTATCTTGAATGTCTTTTTTACAATTTTTATGAAAATATCTGTTGTATCCATCTGTTAGATAATCAGGTTTCTGTTCTTTCATATTATGTCTTTTATCTTTAGGATAATCCCATTCATCAAAGAACTCTTCCTGCACAAGCAGGCCTATATCATCACATACATTCAAGAATACTTCTGAAAGAGGATTGTGTGCTCCTCTTATTGCATTGCATCCGCACATCTTCAATTTCATCAAACGTCGTTTTATGACATCGTAGGTAAGTGCAGCACCAACAAGTCCTCCGTCTTGATGCAAGCAAACACCTTTTATCTTTATTGCTCTTTCATTCAAGAAAAAACCTTGATCAGGATCTACTGTTATCTCTCTCATTCCAAACTTAGTGCTGTACTCATCATCATTTATCTTGATTGTAAATGTGTATAAGTTTGGCATCTCAACATCCCAAAGAAGTGGATTGTCTATGCAATCTGTTATCGTGATATCTTTTTTTGTGTTCGCACTGACTCTCTCTTCACAATCTTTTTTTATAACATCTCCATTGGGACTTTTAATGCAATATTGAAGAGTTATTTTTTCATCTGTTTCTTTCTCATTAACCAAAGTGAAACTATATTTAACTTTTCCATCTACATTGCTCTCTACTTTTTCTGATAATGGTTCAATATATGTTTTATCAAGAACCAAAAGTTTTACATCTCTGTAGATACCAGAGCCTGAGTACCAACGAGTATCAATATAATGAGAATGGTCTACAGAGACCTCAATGAGTTGTTCTACACCATCATTTAGATAGTTCGTGATATCAACAGGTATCACCGTTGAGCCATTGTGGTGCTCACAAACTTTTATACCATTGATTGAAATTGAAGAATCACCAAATATACCATCAAAAAAAATGATCAGTTTTTTATTTCTCATTTCATCAGAAATTTTGAAACTTTTCTTATATGTAGCCAACCCACCTATTAAAAAGCCAGTTGCTCCATCTCCAAGTTCTTGGTTATATCCCAATTCAATGGAATAGTCATGAGGTAATGATACTGGTGAAAATTGATTGTCAGTATTTCTTGTTTTCAGGCCTTCATATCTAAATAGCCAATCGTTGTTAAAGTTTATTGTATTTATCATTTTTTTTATTTGTTTATTAATTTGCTGGAAGAGTTTTGATTCTTCCAACAAATTATTATTTATAAAGCATTAATTATTTTGATGCTTCTGTTCTCTTCCAAGCTTTATTGATTAAATCGCCTAAATCTTGGACTCCTTTGTCCTGACAGCTCTGTTTGAATTCATTCCATTGAGCAAAAGATTTTTTGCCATATAGGAAATCAGATTGCCATACACTGAAGTTATCAGTAATTGAAGGTGATAACATTTTTAGCTCTTCAATTTCATCTTCAGTAAATATAACTTTAGGTTCTGTTGGTAGAACACATCCCTCTTCTGCTATTGCGTCAAATAGGTCACCAATCTCATCACCATTAACAGCTCTGAAATAATCAGGATCTCTTCTTACACACAATCCATTATTATTTAAGCCATATTCACTTGATGGGTCTGATCCATCATTCATATATCTCTTATGACCATCTACAACTTCATAGGATATTCCTTCAACACCAAATGTTGTGATTGTTGAAGCTTCCTCACTGTAGAACCAATCGATGAATGATAGAATCTCATCAAATCTTGGATTTTCTTTAACAGATGCTGGGATCAACCAAATCTGTTCATATTTTGTACCTCTCTCCAAAGCATATCTTCCATTCTTACCAAGAATTGGGAATATTGGTTCAACATCAAAGTCTTCATCAATTGTCTTACCAGCCATGTTGTATCTTACTTGGTTACCAATCCAATCCAACAAGATGAAAGTCTTACCCTGTGTAATTCTCTCTTCGTAAGCTGAAGAATCCAATGAATCAAACTCTGGATCTAGAATTCCTTCATTCAACATTTTGGTCATGTATTGAAGCATCTCTTTGTAATTTTCTGATGTTGGAGCATATACAAATTTATCTGAGTTCGCATCATATGTAAATCCTGTTGATGCTAAAGACCAACCAGCACTTGTATCGAAACCAGAACCCATCATAGATAGGATGTTGTTCATTCCAAAGCGGTTGATGATTGGATATGAATCAGGATACAACTCTTTGAGTTTCTTACCAGCTGCATATACATCATCTAATGTTACAGGATATGGAATGTTGTTCTTGTCGAAGACATCTTTTCTGATCATCCAAGAGTGAAGTTTTAAACGTCTTGTATCAGCTTTTGCTGGCAATGTGTACCATTTTCCGTCAGCTTCTCTGAGGTTATCCATGTCTTCTTTATAGTCATTCTCTTCCAAGAAGTTCTTTAAATTAGGCATTTGATCTAAATAGTCGCTAACAGGAAGAAGCAATCCATTGTAGACATCTTCTGTTTTAGCTGCTGTCTTAGAATAACAGATTTCAGGGATATCACCTGAGTTGAAAACAATCTGCATCTTTGAATCATAGTCACTTCCAGGAACAGCAATCAACTTTAGATTAACACCTGTTGCTTCTTTTATCTGTTGAAGTACCAACCAATCATCTTTTAATGGGTAAGATGAATTATCTGGATATAGCATCCTAACTGTCAAAGGCGCATTGCTATCAGCCTGATCTTCTTTAGAACCACCGGCAAATAACATTGTAGGCAATGTCAGTGCCAAAATCATAATAATTAAAAACTTTTTCATTTCTTTCTCCTTTTTCTAGCCCTTAACTGAGCCAATCATTACACCACTTACGAAATATTTTTGAACAAATGGATATACACACAACAGAGGTAATATTACCAATATAGTTGCAGATGCCTGTATTGTCTGACTGATTGTTGTAGCAGCAGCAGAACCATCTACTGCTCCTCCAGATTTACCAGCCATATTGATTCCATACAATAGATTTCTTAAAAACATGGTTACAGGCTGAAGATCATTATCATTCAATAAGATCAAAGCATTGAACCAATCATTCCAGTACCAAACTGCATAGAACAGTGCTATTGTTGACAATATAGCTTTTGAATTTGGAAGATATATTTTGAACATCACTGTGAGAGGAGTTGCTCCATCCATTTCAGCTGCTTCTTCCAAACTTCTTGGAATTCCCATGAAGAATGTTCTCATCAAAATTACGTTGTATGCGGAACACGCTCCTGGAATTATAATTGCCCAAACTGTGTTTATCATATTCAGAGATTTGATAACCAAGAAAAATGGAATCAAACCACCGGAAAAGAACATTGTAAATACTATGTATTTCATTATCCCATTTCTTCCTACCAAGTATGGTTTTGATAGCGGATAAGCACACATAACTGTCAATGAGACACTGACAAATACTCCCATAACTGTATAGAAGAATGTATTGCGATATCCTATCCAGAATTGTTTGGTTGATAATACTTCTGAATATGCCAAGGTAGTAAATTCTTTAGGTATGATTGTGACTTTACCTGTCAATACGGCAGCTGAACTGCTGAATGAAATCGCAAGCAAGTATAAAAATGGATAAATTGTTAATACCACAACAATCAGCATTAATATTGTATTCACTGTTCTAAAAATTTTTGATGTTTCTTTTACGCTCATATTGCTCCCCCTACCAAAGACTGTAATCTGTATACTTAGCGGCTAACTTGTTTGTGCCCCAAAGTAATAGAAGTGATATTGCCGATTGGAAAAGACCAACTGCTGTTGCGTAACTGAAGTTGTTACCTTGAAGACCAATTCTGTAAACATAAGTCTGAATGACATCTGCAACGTTATAAATTGATGGAGAATACAACAATAATATTTTTTCAAAACCACTCATCATCATATTTCCAATGGCAAGAATGAATGTAATAACAATGGTTGGAAGAATTCCAGGAATTGTTACATGAATGATCTTTTGGAAGCGATTGACTCCATCAAGAGATGCTGCTTCATACAATTGCTCATCAATATTTGCCAAAGCTGCAATGTATAAGATTGCATTCCAACCCATAAACTGCCATATATCAGATGCAATGTAGATGGTTCTGAACCACCTCGATTCGTTGATAAAATGAATGCTTTCTCCTCCTAATGCTTTTATGAGATTGTTTATGATACCTGTTGAAGGTGATAAAAGAGCATTGATCATCATTACAACAATAATTACTGATAAGAATTTAGGAAGATAGGATACTGTTTGAACAAATTTCTTATAGGCTGTTGAGTTTATTTCATTGAGCAATATTGCAAATATAATTGGAATTGGAAATCCAATAATTAAAGCCATGACACTCAATGTCAGTGTGTTTTTAAAAACACTCCAGAACTGTGCATCTGATAGAAATCTTCTAAAATATTTCAATCCAACAAAAGTTGTACCGAAAGGATGACCTGGTACATATTTTTTTACTGATAAAATTATTCCATACATAGGAAGATATCTGAACAGAAAAAGTTGAATTAGAGGTACAAGCAGTATTAAATACAGCGACCAATATTTTTTGACAGAAGTTTTGAGAGATATTTTGTTATCCATAAAACTAACCCCTTTTTTAGTGAATGTTAATTAACCCTTATTAATTGTATACAATTTATAATACCATTCAATATATGTCAAACAAAAAAAAGGGAATTTTGAAATAATGTTCAAAAGTATAAATTGTATTATATTATCTCCTTATTTTTTTTATACTAACTGTTTATTATACTAGAAATAATGCAAATGAATTATGTTGTTGTATAAAATTTTGTATCTGAAAACTATCGATGATATTTGATTGATTGAATACTACTTTTAAAAAATAAATTTGAATTAAAAACAAAAAAATAACAGTAGATGTTTTTAGTATCTACTGTCCTTATAATGATATAATTATTTATTTGTTCTATTTTATAGCAATTCTACTGGAACAAAATCAAATTTTCGAACATCAAATAGTCCCATATCAGTTAATTTATAAACTGGGATTACTGGCAATGACATGAAACAGAGAGTCATGAATGGATCAATTGTTCTTGATACCTTCAATTCATTATGAGCTAGTTCTGATAATTTCTCTGTACTCTCAGTTACTTCTGTAGCTTTTTTGTTGCTCATCAAACCAGCAATAGGTTGTGCAAATGAACCAAGTACTTTTTTATTATTCACTACTGTCATTCCTCCACCTATCCTTATGAGCTCCTCCACTGCAATGGCCATGTCTTCATCATTTGTTCCACAAACTATTATGTTATGTGAATCATGAGCAACAGAAGTTGCTATAGCTCCACTTTTTATTCCATATCCTCTTATCAAAGCAACAGCTACATTTCCTGTTGCTTTATGTCTTTCAACAACAGCTATCTTAACAATGTCTTGAGATGGATCATAAACAAACTCACCATTCTCAGTTTTGACTGTAGCCTCTCCTGCTGAGGTCACAACACCGCCAGGAATTATATCAATGGTTCTCACTCTGTTGCCTTTTAGTTTTATAGCAAGTCTATCTTTTGAGAAGTTTTTAACATTGCATCTGCCTTTTATTGCATCAGGCAACTCCATTGGTGTTGTTGGATTCAACATCTTACCATTCTTTGCTGCAAGCTGTCCTTCCACAAATACCTGGTCCATTACAAAATCCTCAAGATTATCAGTTATGGAGAAAGATGCTATATAACCTGGAGCGATTCCTCCAATGTTCTTTAGGTTGTAACAGTTCGCACTGTTGATGGTAGCCATGCAAAGAGCCTTTATTGGGTCCAGTCCTTCTTTAACTGCAAGTCTTACATTGTTATTAATTGACCCCTCTGTTAATAAAGAACTTGCTTGTCTGTCATCTGTACAGAAAAGACATCTATGATAATTTGAATCATTCACTCCTTTTAATAGAGTGACTTCATCTTCGCAGACTGTGCCCTGTCTGACCATCACATACATGCCTCGGCGTATTCTATCTTTCAGTTCTTGTGGTGTTGCACATTCGTGATCAGTTTTGATTCCGCTGGCTGCGTATGCATCAAGATCTTCATTATATATATTAGGAGAGTGCCCATCTACAATTTTGTTGTGATTGCGTGCAACTGCTAATTTGTCGTGTACCATATCGGTTCCGTCTATAACTCCTGGGTAATCCATCATCTCACCAAGACCTAAGACTCTGTCATTATCAATTCTTGTTTCAATATCTTCTGCCAATATAGTGGCACCTGAATGTTCAAATGAAGTTGCAGGAACACAACTTGGAATCATAAAGTATGCATTCAAAGGAAGTCTTTTACTTGCCTCCAGCATATAATCAAGGCCTGCAAGTCCTGTTACATTGCATATTTCATGAGGGTCGGCAACAACGGTTGTAACTCCATTAGGAATCAATAGATTGGAAAATTCAGATGGAGAGCAATGAGATGATTCAATATGTACATGAGAATCTATCAATCCTGGTATCATGTATTTACCTTCAACATCCACAATTTCTAGAGCTTTTCCGGTTCCTTTTTCTGCAAAGCCTGCAATATATTTACCACTTATTAATACGTCACTTTCAAATACTTCTTCATTAAAAACATCTACTACTTTAGCATTTTTTATACAGATGTCAGCTAGTTGTCGTTTTGATGCCATAGCGTTAAGTACTTTATTCTCTTTTGTCGTCATATTTACCCTCTTGTTGCAACATGTTTCATTAAGTAATAGTACCATTACTTTTTTAAGCTATCAAGAAAAATATTTTCTTTTTTTTTTGGTTGCAGTCAAAAAAACTTCATAAAAAGAAGATATTACTAAAAATTCAAATTTTGAAGATGCTTTTTTTCTATTATTAAGCTAATTATCGCTAATATTTATTTCCTTATTATACAACAACTTGCAACAAATTTCAAAATTTTTCTGTACTAATGCTTTTTTCAGTGATACTATAATAATATCAATCACTATTTAATAAGGAGTGCATTATGGATAAATTCTTTAAAATTACAGAAAGAAAATCAAGTGTACGTACAGAAATTTTAGCAGGTATAACAACATTCTTAACAATGGCTTATATACTTGCAGTTAACCCAGGGATCTTGTCTGAGACAGGAATGGAATTTGGGAGAGTATTCACCGCTACTGCTTTATCAGGTGCAATCGCTACTCTAGTTATGGGTTTATTAGCTAATCTACCTTTTGCATTAGCTCCAGGTATGGGACTTAACGCTTTCCTAACTTACACTGTTGTTTTAACAATGGGTAAATCATGGGAATTTGCTTTAGCAGCTGTATTTGTTGAAGGTATCATCTTCATCATCTTAACTGCTACAAACGTTCGTGAAGCAATCGTTAACAGTATTCCTGCTAACATGAAGAAAGCTATTTCAGCTGGTATCGGACTATTCATTGCTTTTATTGGTTTGCAGAATGCAGGCCTTGTAACTGATTCAGCTACATTAGTATCATTGAATCCAACATGGTTCAAAGGTGCTCCTCTACTTGCTATCGTAGGTATACTTTTAATCGCTATTTTAAGCTACAAAAAAGTAACAGGTTCAATCTTAATTGGTATGTTAATTGTTACAGTATTGGGAATTCCACTAGGAGTTACTTCTTATGCTGGTGGCTCTTTTGCTCCTTCAGCTCCTTACTTCTTCCCTTTCTTCAACACCACTACTTTCCATGCTAGCCAAATGCTTTCATTGGATTTCGTAATCGTATGTTTCACATTCTTATTTGTTGATATGTTCGATACAGTTGGTACTTTAATCGGTTGTGCTACAAAAGCTGACATGATTAATGCAGATGGAACTATTCCTAATGTTAAAGAAGCTTTATTTGCTGATGCTATTGGTACTACTTGTGGTGCTATTTTAGGTACATCAACAGTTACAACATTCGTTGAATCTTCAGCAGGTGTTGTTGAAGGTGGTAGAACAGGTTTAACTGCTATTACTGTTGCAGTTTTATTCTTGGTATCATTATTCTTAGGTCCTATCTTTGAATCAATTCCATCAGCTGCTACTGGTGCTGCATTGGTTTACGTTGGTGTTCTTATGATCACTCCTGTAACAGATATTGACTTCACAGATATTACAGAAGCAGTTCCTGCTTTCTTATGTATCCTATTCATGGTTTGTGCATATTCAATCTCTGATGGTATCATGTTCGGTATCTTGAGTTTCGTTATCATCAAACTATTCTGTGGTAAGAAAGAAGACATCACACCAATGACTGTTGTTGTTGCTGTATTGTTCTTACTTAAGATCTTAGTTTCAGCTCTATAATATTTAATATTAAATATTACTGATATTTAAAATCATATCCTGGTCGGTATCAATTTACAGACCAGGATTTATTTTGTCTTGAGAATACAATTAAATGTTATAACTCATAATTGATTGAAATACTTTTCAATGATAGAGCCCAAATTTAACATATATGTATTTATTTACAATTTGAATGGACGTTAAAAAAGCACCTAAACCAATAGGTGCTTTTCATATTAGGATGTATAAGTAGAAACTACTTACATTCTCTTATCCAGCCTTCTGGTGCTTCTATCTCGAGCATCTGAATGCCGGTCAATGTATCATATAACTTCTGTGTTATTGGTCCAGGATTTTCCATTCCATTAGGGAAGTAGATATCTTCTTTTTCTGAATGAACCATTCCAACAGGACTGATAACAGCTGCAGTTCCACAGAGGCCACATTCTTCAAAATCTTTAATTTCTTCAAATGATACAGGTCTCTCTTCAATTTTCATATTGAGAACATCACGTGCTACAGTGACCAATGATCTACGTGTGATTGATGGTAAGATTGTATCACTTTTTGGTGTTACAATAGTTCCATCTTTTGTTACGAACAAGAAGTTAGCACCACCTGTTTCTTCAACAAAAGTACGAGTCTTTGAATCAAGATACATATTCTCGTCATAACCCAAACTGTGAGCCATCTGTCCTGCATACATACTCATAGCATAGTTCAAACCAGCTTTAATATGACCTGTTCCACAAGGAGCTGCTCTATCAAAATCACTTACCATCAATTTAATTGGTTTCAAACCACCAGAGAAATAAGATCCAACTGGAGTTGCAAACAATCTGAATGTGTATTCTGGTGAAGGTTTTACTCCAATTACAGGACCTGAGCCATAAATAAATGGTCTCAAATACAATGAAGCTCCTGTTCCATAAGGTGGTACAAATGCAGCGTTTGCTTTTACAACTTCATCAACAGCTCTTAAAAATAGTTCCTCTGGAATTGGTGGAATACATAATCGCTCACATGTATCTATCATACGCTTTGCGTTCAATTCAGGTCTGAATGTTACAATTTTACCATCTTTTGATGTTTTTGCTTTTAGACCTTCAAAACATGTCTGTGCATATTGAAGGACACCAGCGCACTCATTAATAACGACGTTTGGATCATCAGTTAGCTCTCCGTCACTCCATTTGCCGTCTTTGAAAACTGCAACAAATCTTTTGTCTGTAGGTTGGTAAGAAAAACCAATATTTGCCCAATCAATTTCTTTGCTCATATATATTCCTCTCTATTCATATTATGTATATTTATGCATTAAGTTTACTAAATACTTTAACAACATAGTCGAATAGTGTCAATTAAAAGCTCAAATAAATACAAATTATTCGAGATTTTACTTATTTCTATAGTTTGTATTTCTATTTTTTGATTTAGAACTATTATTATTTCTTCTTCCTTCTTTAACAGGTGTCTCATAACTTCTTCTATTATTTCTATTGAAAGTTGGTTTGAGAACTCTTATTAAATCAGAGCGGCCTGCTTGAATCAATGCTTCTTTTACCATTGCTGCATTTTCAGGTTTGTTAAATTGTAATATAGCTCTTTGCAATCTTCTCTCTCTTCCTTCAGGAATATAAACCTTTGCAAAGTTTCTTCCAGGTCTTGGATCAAGTCCTGTATAATACATACAGGTTGAAACTGTACCTGGTGTTGGATAATACTCCTGACCTTGATCTGGAACAAATCCTATAGATTTTGCATGAAGCGCTAAGTTAATTGCACTTTGAAGTGTTGAACCTGGATGAGCTGCAATGAAATATGGAACAGTATACTGCTTGTATCCAAGATCATCGTTCACTCTTTTGTATTCATCTAAGAAGTCCAAATATATTTCAACTTTCGGTTTTCCCATTATATCTAGAACTTGAGGATCAACATGTTCTGGAGCTACTTTCAACTGCCCCGATACGTTTTTATCAATCAAATGGCGCATGAATCTATCTCTTGTTCTTTCATCAGCAACTTCCATCAAGTAATCAAATCTTATTCCTGAACGAATGAATACTTTTTTGACTCCAGGTACAGCAGCCACTGCATCAAGAATATCAAGGTAATGTTCATGTGTATCCAATAGATTGGGACATGGTGAGGGAAACAGACACTGTCTATCATCACAAGGACCATATTTAAGTTGTTTTTTACAAGCTGTTCCTTGGAAGTTAGCAGTTGGACCACCTAAATCATGTATGTAGCCTTTAAATTCTTTCATCTTTGATAATACTGTAGCCTCTCTAACTAAGGATTCTTTACTTCTTATTTGAATCATTCTTCCTTGATGAGCTGTAATAGCACAGAAAGAACATCCACCAAGACATCCTCTGTTACTTGTTATTGAAAACTGAACTTCTTTTAAAGCGGGAATACCACCAACTTTATCGTAATCAGGATGAGACAGTCGTGTATAAGGATATTCATATATTTCATCAAATTGTTCTGGAGTCAATCTTTCTGGTTGTGGGTTCTGAAGAACATAACGGTTATCAGCTCTTTGAAGGATGCATTCTGGTCGCATTGGATTTTCATGAAGCATCTGCATTTGGAAAGATTTTGCATAATTCAACTTACCAGATTCTGTTGGTGTGTTTGATTGCTTATCTCGGTCTGCTGTTTCTTCAAATGTTGGAAGTTCAAATATTGGATATTTAATCTGAGATAAAATTTCGTCCTTCTTACTCTTATCAAAAGAGACAACTGTTCCTTTGATATCGACCATAGTTTTAATGGATTCACCACTGTTCAGTCTATTTGCAATCTCAACAGTCTGAAGCTCACCCATTCCATAAACCAGCAGGTCTACTTTTGCATCCAGTGTTATTGGTTTTCTGATTTTATTGTTCCAGAAATCATAATGAGCAAATCTTCTAAGAGATCCTTCAAGACCTCCCAAAATAATAGGTACATCTTTACCATATGCCTGTCTAGCTCTGTTGGAATATGTAGTTGCTGCTCTATCTGGTCTAAATCCTGCTTTTCCTGCAGGAGAATACTCATCATTAGATCTAAGTTTGTTGTTACTTGTATAGTGAGCTACCATTGAATCAATATTTCCAGATCCAATCATACAGCAAAGACGAGGTATACCCATTTTTAGAAAATCATCAACACAATCCCATCTAGGTTGAGCAATGATACCAACTTTAAAACCTTTACTCTCTAGCATTCGTCCAAGCATTGGTATTCCAAAGCTTGGATGGTCTACATAAGCATCTCCACTTATCATAACTATATCAAGTTCATCCCATCCACGTTTTTGCATATCTTCGCGGTTTACAGGCAAATATAAATCTCTATTATTTTCAGTATTCTTATCTATTTTCATATGGCCATAGTATATTATTAATAATTCCTTGCACAATAGAAATTTAATAAAAATATAATCTTTTATGATAGTATTTATTTTTTAACACTATTCTGTTATTCTGCGCTTATGAAAATATCAATAATATCAGTAGCAATAGAACCAGACAATTTATCATTTCCTTTAGGAGCTCTTTGTGTAGAAACTGCTTTAAGAAGTGAGGAGAAATTAAAGGATAATGAATTCAATACTGTCCTTTTTACGCTAGAAGATGCACCCAAAGATGCAGCAATAATCACCAAAGAATCAGGTGTTGATATAATAGGACTGTCTATCTATCTATGGAACAGAGATTGGTATGATGTTTTTATTGAAGAATTAAGTAAGATAGCACCAGAAATTAAAATCTTCGCAGGTGGTACTGAGATAAGTGCAAACTACAAGAGTTTTGATATAAGTAAATTTATCTTTATGACCGCTGGTGAGGGTGAAGCAACAACTCCTGTTGCTCTAACTCAATATATGAATGGTGAAGAAATAAAGGGAGCTGGTATAATGAGTGAAGCAAATCCTTCATTCTCTTATGCTTCTGTCCTTGATTTAAGAAGTTTGGACTCTCCCATCCTTACAGGTGTCTGTGATCCTTTTTTGAAAGAAGGTGGTTCAATGCTTTGGGAAATGACTCGTGGTTGTCCATTCCATTGTGGATTCTGTTTTGAATCAAAAGGTTTGAGAAATGTCCGAGATTATCCATATGAAAGAATCAACAAAGAGCTTGATTACATTGTAGAGAAAGGTGTCACTGATATTTTCATTCTTGACCCCACTTTCAATATTGATAAAGCAAGAACTATGAAGATATTGAGATTGATCAAGAGAAAGGCTCCAGATATTCATTTCAGTTTCGAATTGAGAGCAGAACTTTTGGATAAGGATTTAGCAGATGGATTTGGTTCTATCTTCTGTTCTTTACAGATAGGTCTGCAGAGTATTCATCAAGATGTTTTACATACTGTTGGAAGAGATTTTAACCTCAAGCTGTTCAAAGAAAAAATCACTCTTTTAGAGACAAGAGGCATTGTTTATGGCCTTGATTTAATAATTGGTCTTCCTAATGATAATTTGGAAAAATTCAAAAAGAGTTTAGATTTTACAATAGGTTGTAAACCTTCTAATGTGGATATTTTTGCACTATCAATGTTGCCTGGTACAAAGATTGCTGAGGATGCTGAGAAATGGGAATATACTTATGACCATAAATCTCCTTATGTTATTGTTGAAACTCCAACCTTCAGTAAAGAGGATGTAGCTAAGGCTTTAGAGATTAAAAATGGTTGTGATGAATTCTATACAAAGGGTCAAGCTTCAATGTATACAGGGCTTGTTTGTGATACTTTAGGTATAAAACCTTCTGTTTTATTCAAGTATTTCAATGATTATTTGGTGTTCTTAGAAAGTAAGGGTCATGATATTGATGAACTTGATATTTTTGAGTTACAAGATACTTTCTTAAAACAACTGATGAAACAGTTCAATAAAGAAGAATACAATGATGCTTTATTCTCATATATTGAGATGCATCAGGGAATTACATATTTCTTTGAGGAAGGTACCAGTCCTGTATTGAGTCTATATTACAATCCAAATGAATTGGCATTATTAGATAATCAAAAGATTGAAAGGTTTACTTCAAAGCATGCACCTTTTGATGAACCAAAAGAATACGGTATCATTGAATATGGTGATGGAATAGATTTTATAGAATTGAAATAGTTAAGAGAATGCCACTTGAAAGTATTTAATACAAATCAAGTGGCTATTTTTATCTAACGCTAGTTATATTATTTCAATCTTTTTTCTAAGTTAGCTCTGATGTCTTTAATAAATTCAGAAGAGTTAACCTGTCTCTTTTCATAACCTTCTTCTACCATTAGAACTAAATCTTTAGTCATAACACCAGAGTTTAAAGTATCGAAACATGCGCCTTCTAATTGTTTACCAAATTCAGCAAGTTCTTTATTACCATCAAGTTCTCCACGTTTTGTTAGAGCTCCTGTCCATGCAAAGATTGTAGCAATTGGGTTTGTTGATGTATCTTCACCTTTTAAGTATTTGTAATAGTGACGAGTAACAGTACCATGTGCTGCTTCATATTCATATTCTCCATTTGGAGATACCAATACACTTGTCATCATTGCAAGTGAGCCAAATGCTGTTGAGAGCATATCAGACATAACATCACCATCGTAGTTCTTACAAGCCCAGATAAAGCCACCTTCAGATCTGATAACTCTAGCAATAGCATCATCAATCAATGTATAGAAATATGTAATTCCTGCTTGTTCAAATTTTTCTTTAAATTCTGCTTCAAAAGTATCCTGGAATATCTTTTTAAATTCACCATCATAGCTTTTACTGATTGTATCTTTTGCAGAGAACCAAAGATCTTTCTTTGCATCTAATGCAAAGTTAAAGCAGCTTCTTGCAAAATTTTTAATTGAATCATCTTTATTGTATAGTCCTTGAAGTACTCCTGGACATTCAAAATCATAAATTGTCTGTCTGAAAGAAGCTCCATTTTCACCAGTAAATACCAATTCAGCTTTTCCTTTTTCAGGAACTCTGTATTCAGTTGCTTTATAAATATCACCATATGCATGACGAGCAATTGTAATTGGTTTCTTCCATGTTTTTACAACAGGTTTGATTGAATCAATGCAAATAGGGGTTCTGAATACAGTACCATCTAAAATTGCTCTGATTGTGCCATTAGGACTTTTATATTTTTCTGACAAGCTGTATTCAGTCATTCTTTGATCATTTGGAGTGATTGTTGCACATTTAACACCTACTCCTAATTTCTTTATTGCTTCTGCTGCTTCAGTTGTAACAACATCATGAGTTTTTTCACGATTTACCAAACCTAAATCATAATAGTCTGCTTTTAAATCAACAAATGGTAAGATCAATTCATCTTTAATCATCTGCCATAATATTCTTGTCATTTCATCACCGTCTATTTCAACGAGTGGAGTCTTCATTTGTATTTTTTCCATTTCTCTCTCCTAAATATATTATTGACATATTATAATGAAATTGAAATTAATGGAAGAGAAGAAAATATCAGCTATATTCAATATTAATTAAGTATAGCTGAAGAAAGAACATGTCTCTCAAACAAGCTGCCTATGCGGTAGACAAATTCTGTTGAATAATATAATGAAAGAAAAATCTCAATGCATAAATAGTATAGCATAGAATACAAATAATATATTTCAAATTTGAGCTAATAATACTTTAAAAACAGAACGGATTTTTCTCAATCAAATACATAAAGAACTTTGTAATGCTACCAGTTTCATTGGTATCTGAAAGAACATACCTCTCAAACAAGGGTCGGCTTCTTCTTCGATAGATGGTAGTTTCATTGGTATCTGAAAGAACATACCTCTCAAACCAAAACTAAGTGGACAACAAAGTGAAATGAGTTTCATTGGTATCTGAAAGAACATACCTCTCAAACTCATGCAGATAAAGTTACTTTTACTCATGAGTTTCAT
>JBFHKM010000023.1:0-28686 GCA_041595335.1 Sphaerochaetaceae bacterium | reverse complement strand
GCCAAAGGGAAGAATCCTTTATCTGATGAAGCTGAAGAAACAGATGAAGTTGGATATGATGAATTGATAAATGATGATCCAATTACTGATGATGATATAAGCGAGGTTTTCTCTGATGATGAACAAGCTGCTGTGCCTTCTGGTGGATTTATAGATTTTGGTATTGACAATGGTGCCGTCTGCAAAGATGGTGTATGTGGTATTGATGTCTCTTCAGATCTTGAGAATTCAGAATTAGAAGAAGCGGAAATAGAATCAGAAGAAGCAACTCAGATTATAAATGAAAATGAGATTGATGGAAACTTTGAAGTTGATGATTATAGCTTTACAGAAGAAACCATGGATGCTCCTTCAATTTTCAACGAAGAGTTGGATGTCGATTTAAATGATATCAATGAGCTTTCTAATGATGAATTGGAAAATGGTTTCAACAATAAATATGACACTTCAAGTATTCAGTACTTACTCGATGAAGATGATGATGAAGAAGTTCATTTCTTTGATGACGATGATGATGATCAAGTAGATGATAGTCCTGCTTTATTGAGAGATATATTTGATGATGACTTAGATGATGCTCCTATCGTTGATGATGATTTGGATGATATAGAAGTAGAATCAATACTTGAGCCTGAAGACGAAGATGAAGAGTTGGTTGAATTAGATATTGATGATGATGTAGATAGCGATGAAATCCTTCAACTCAATGAAATGGATGAAGCCACATCAATTGAAGAAAGTGATGATGATGAAAATGTTCCTGATGATGTTGAAGTTAGAGAGAACAACACATTCTCACCAAAACAAGTTGATATGATAAATGCAATTAATTCAGCACTTGATAAAATAGATAGTGATGATTCTGATTTAGAAAATTATGGATATGTGCATCCTGATGAGGATGTTGACGGTTATGAAGAGGAAGCTATTTCATCTTCAAAATCTGAAATAGAGGCATATAATGACAGTCTTGAAAACAATACGTCAGATTTTATTGATAGTCCAGATGATACAGAAACAGATATTTTTGGTAATGATGAAAGCATTGCTGAAGAACTTGTTGATGAAATTGGACAGAATCTAGATGATGTTGAAAATGAATCGTTCCGCACTCAAAATTCAGACGATGAGATTGAAGAAGAAGAGATGCTGGCTGATGAGCTTGTTTCGAAACATGATGAAGACGATGATGATATAAGTTTTGTTGAACCTCAAAGCATCAAGGTTGTTGAAGAAACCGCTAAAAAAGACCCTGATAAATTTGAAGCTATTGATAACAATAGAATATTTGAAGAGGAAGTGCCTACGATTGAAAGTCTTTGGCCACAGAGAATAATAGATATTGTAGATATGTCTGAAGATCTTGATGCCAGTCCATTCTTTAAAATATGCAAGGAAAATGATGTTGAGCTTTTAGAAGCTATTGATCATTTGATCAATCAGGCATTGGACCTTCAAAAACAAGACAACAAAGACAAGATGTTCACAATTCCAGAATCAAATCTTTCCATAATTCTTCCAATCAATAAAAATGATCAATTGAAGAGATGGGAAAGAATGAACAGCCTTGGAGCTTTGATGTATTCAAAAGATATGGATTCATGGAATGTTCTTACTTTGAATTTTGATGATGATAAAGCTCTGAAGTCAATAAAGGAATGGGAAATTACAAAAGATTCTTATTCAAGCGTAGATTGGAAGTTTGTTGTAACTACTGGTTCCAGATTGAAGAAAAAGAAGAAATAAAAATGGATAAATTAGAAGTTAAGGAAAGACTTGAACTTGCAAAGAAGGTAGCTTTGAAAGCTGGTGCTTATGCATTGAAAATGAGAGATACAGGCAACTTTTCTGTAACAACAAAACATACGAATGATTTTGTAACAGACTGTGATAAAGCAACTGAGAAGTTAATTGTTTCAGAAATTAAAGATATCTTCCCCGATGATGGTTTTTTTGGTGAGGAAAATGCAGACGAAATTGGTAATGGACGTTGGATAGTTGATCCTATTGATGGCACCACAAACTTTTTCAGAGGTCTTCCTAACTGGTGTATCAGCATCGCTTATGAAATCGAAAAGTATGAACCGCTTTTAGGGGTTGTATATGTACCTTGTCTTGATGAACTTTATTATTCCATGAAGGGTGAGGGAGCTTATCTAAATGATAAGTCCATTCACTGCTCAAAAATAGATGATTTCTCAAAAGCATTGACAGTCTGTGTTCCTCCGCATAGACATAAAGAAGCATATGATTTCTATCTTGAAAGAATGAGAGAGATTGGACTTGCAGCTTCAGATATCAGATCCTATGGGACATGTGCTCAAGAGCTATGTTATATAGCAAGTGGACATCTGGAAACTTATTATGAGCTATTTTTAGGATACTATGATTTTGCTGCAGGATGGATTATTTTAGAAGAGGCTGGTGGGAAACTCACAAGTGCTTCAATGGATTCAAAATTTACAGATAGCTGTTGCAATATTATTGCTTCTAATGCATTATTACACCCAAATATTGAGGAGATCATTTTTGGAAAATAAAAAAACAAATTACAAATTGGTGATATTCGATTTAGATGGCACTTTAATGAATACCGCACCAGGAATTTTTGCGACAGCAAATTGGACTATGAAGCAGCTTGGAAAACCAATTGAAACTGATGTACAGCAATTGAGAAAGTTTGTAGGTCCTCCTTTGACAGAATGTTTCAAAGTTACTTATGATTTAGAAGACGAATTGATTGATGAAGCTTGTAAAATCTATAGAATGAAATATGAAGAGAGTGGTAAACATATTGCAACTGTTTATGACGGTATGGAAGATGTTCTTCAATCTTTGAATGATAATGATTTGATCTGTTCTATTGCAACTAACAAATACCAAGAAGTTGCACGAGATATGGTAGAAGAGCAAGAATTAGAAAAATATTTCAATTTGGTTTATGGTTCAGATCACGCTGGTACGATTACCAAAGGTGGAATCATATCAAAAATTATTGATGAGTTGAATATAGATCCTAAGGATGCTGTTATGGTTGGAGATACTTTCAGTGATCTCAATGGAGCTTCTGAAGCTGGAGTTGATTTTATTGCTGTTACATACGGCTTTGGTTTTAACAATGATTCAGAACTTACAGATGACATAGTATCTTTCTGTCCAACAACAAAAGATATTTTAGATATAATTTATAAATAAATATAAAATAGGAGAAAATTCATGAAAAAAGAGATTAAAACAGAATCAGCACCAGCAGCAATCGGTCCTTATAGCCAAGGTATAACAGGTGGAAATTTGGTAATATCTTCTGGACAACTTCCAGCAGATCCAAAGACTGGTGCAATCGAGGGTGATATCACTGCACAGACAAAACAATCTTTAACAAATTTAAAGGCTGTATTGGAAGCTGGTGGAAGCGATTTAGCTCATGTTTTGAAAACTACTGTTTTCTTAAGTGATATGAATAACTTTGGTGCTATGAATGCTGTATATGCTGAATTCTTCAATGAAGGAACAAAACCAGCACGTTCTGCTGTTGAAGTTGCAAGATTACCTAAAGATGCTTTGGTAGAAATTGAAGCTATTGCAATTGCTAAATAATTAGATACACATTTATAAAAGTCAGGACTCCTAATAGGAGTCCTTCTATTTATTGAATGAAATCTTCATATTTTGCATCTGTTGCTTTTAATAAATCATCGGGTTTCAATTTCAATTGAAGGCCTCTTTGACCAGCACTAACGTATATGTAGTCTTCAAGTTGGGCCATTTCGGATATGAATGTTGGAAATTTCTTTTTCATTCCTAGTGGAGAGCAACCTCCTCTGATATATCCTGTTGTTTTCTGAAGTATATCCATTTTTATCAAATCAATATCTTTCACACCAGTTATAGCTCTGGCTTTTTTTAGGCTTATAGTATCTTCTGCTGCAAGACAGAAGACAAATACGCTTTTATCAATTGCCTGCATAACAATAGTTTTATATACACATTCTTTTTCAAGACCAGCACCTTCTGCTGCATGGATTGCATCTAGGTTGTTCTCATCAACTTCATAACTTGCAGTTTCATAAGGAATGTTCAACTGCTCCAAAATTCTCATGGCATTTGTTTTCTTTTGTTTGTTACTCATAAAATAAAATTTATAATCATTTGCTAAATTCTACAATACATATTGTAAAAAACAGTGATTCTTTCTTTATGTTGCACTTGATATAGGTAAGTGTTTGTTTATTTTTAAGTTTAGAAAAGGAGATAGTGAAGACCCAGAATTAATTCTGAGCCTTCAGTGTAATGTTTTATATGATATTCAATCAGTTAGTTCAAAATACTTTCTAAATATGAAATTGCACTATCGACCTTTTTCATATTATCTTCACTTAAATTGTATCTGAGTCTTAGAGGGAATTCATATTCCATGCAACCTGTTTTTTTGATAGTTTCTGAAGTGGTCAAATAATGAGAAGATGCGCCAATTAGGTAATCTCCAATTATTTCAATAGCCTCTCCACTCCAAGCAAAAGAGCCAAATGCAGCTGTTGTCTTACCTTCCAATGATGGTAATGATTTGAGTAAGGAATCAAGAGATCCAATCATATCACCATATTTTGTAGCACTACCAACCAATACCAATTCAGATTTACTGATGCTATCGAGAATCTCTGAATGTGGAATTTTATCAGCATCAAATATTGATACATCAAATCTACCTGTTGCACTGAGTTTTTCTGCTATATATCTTGCTATCTTTCTGGTATTGCCTCTCATTGTGGTATATACAACGGTGGCTTTTTTTATTTCTGTAGTTGTCTTTGATTTCTCTCTATAAATATCTATGAAGTGTTTGATGTCTTTATCAATGATGTAACCGTGTGATGGTGCAATCAATTCAATGTCCAATTTATCGACAAATTTTAAGAGATCAAGGACATAAATTCTATGCGGACTGAATATTAAATCATAATACACACTGTAATCTTCATCAATTGAGCCAAGCTCTAAAGTATTGGTTGCATTTGTAGTTGCAATGTGTGTGCTGAAGATATCACATGAGAACAAAATCTTGTCTTCTTTGCAATAGGTCATCATTGTTTCTTCAGTGTGAAGATTTGGAACATTGTAGAAAGATAATGTTTTTCCACCAATATCGATAGAATCACCAGTTTTAACCACAATAAATTCTCTGTCTGTAATTTTATAGACTTCTTTTAGGTGTTCTACTGCTTTTTCGCTGCATACAATTTTTGCATTTTTAGCTTTTCTGACCAACAGACCTAAAGCACCTGAGTGATCTGGTTCTGTATGATTTACTACAATATAGTAGATGTCATCTAAATTTACTTTCTTGCTGAGATTTTCAACATAGTCCTTACCATACATCATATCTACAGAATCAATAACTGTTGGTTTTTGAGTATTATAGAAATAACTGTTGTAAGTTGTTCCTTTTGTTAATAATAATCTGTGAAATGGAACATCTCTATCATCAATAACTCCAACTTCCCAAAGTTTCTCGTTTATCTTAAAATTTTCTTGTATCATAATAAATCCTTTATAGACTAGACCATCTATTAAATTTTATTGTCTATATATTTGTAGTATTCTTTTTAATGTAATTTGTATGTGGCAATTGCAACAGTTGATAAAAAAATTCAAATTGATATTAAAATTGATATAATACGAGAAAAGGTCACCACAGATATCAGTTATTCAACTATAACTAGGTGACCTCTTAACTTTATCCAATGCCAATGCATTTTTTTATATGGATGAGATTATACAGTTGTTGTTATGTTTATAGTAACAGTACTTGAGTAATCACCAGCAGGAGCTGCTGTATCAGCTGGAATGTTCAATTTGAAAGTAGCAACTGATTGTATAATGTCTTGTGGACCAGCTGGAATTGCATATGAAATAGTGTTACCATTTAAAGTCTGAAAGTCACCAACTGAATTTGCTTTTATTGCTATTGAATTAGGTTTTATGGTAGGTATTGAAGTTGATGTATAAGTCGAACCATTATCATATGTTCCAGAGAATGCTTCAAATTGAAGTTCTGTTGCAAAATTTACTGTTTGATTTAGATTCCCAGTGGATGCTACGATTGCAAAATAACCTGTCTCATCTCCGTTTGTAATATCCATAGCGATATTTGTAGTACCTTCTGAAGAAACTAAAGCATCTTTTCTATTTCCTGCTTCTGTGTACTTCAATTGAAGAGTGTAAGAGATAGGATCTACTGTTGATTTCAATTCAGAAGAAAATGTATCTCCAGATGAACCTGTTGTTGCGAATATTGATGTTATAGCAAAAGCTGCTATTGATAATACTGTTAAAAGTTTTTTATTCATATCTTTCTCCTTGGTATAAATTATTTTATTTATTTATATATATACTCTAGTTGCAATAGTATGTTATGTCAAGAGTTTAGCTAGTGAAGTCAGTTAAATATTGATAATTTGCTAAATTATACATATTAATCTAATATAAATACTTGTGTATAAAGGTTTTATTATTATTGAAACTTGTGTTATAACTGAAAACTGATATTTACTAATTTGAAGATCTAATTAAATCATTTAATTTGTGGTATGCAGTTTCAAATTATGAAAAATTGCCTGTTAGATATATTTAAGATGAGTCCAATTGATTCCAGTGTCTTTATTGTAGATGTTAGCTTGTTCAATATGTAAGGTCTTTCGATGATAGAAAAGATTTTATTATTATTTTTTTGAATACTGAAATCAATTACTTCTGTAAAAAAAAATACTGCTAAGTTAATAGCAGTATCATAATAAGCAAAAAATCCTTAATTATTTTTCATCAATGGCAAAAGAGGTACCCAGCGCGGATGGAGATGCAAATCTTCCATTTGTTTTTTGAGCTCTTACTGTCATGAAAACAAGAGTTATTAAGGTTATGAAATATGGTGCGATTGCGAGGAACTGAACAGGTATAACCATTTTTATACCAGCAGCCTGAATTGCAAATTGCAATGATGTAATACCACCAAAAACAAGCGTTCCTATTGCAACTTTTCCTGGATTCCATGCAGAGAATATTACCAAAGCAATAGCAATCCAACCCATACCACCTGTCATCCCATCATTCCATGATGGAGTGAAACATAATGATAGTGCAGCTCCTCCAATACCTGATAGAGCTCCTCCAAACATTGTATATAAATAACGGTTTTTATTTACATTCAATCCCATTGCGGCAGCAGTTCTTGGAGCTTCACCAACAGCTCTCAATGATAATCCAAATTTGGTTTTGTACATATAATACCAAGCAATAGGTAATATAAAGTATAGTGCATAGGTCAACAGGGATACATCGAAGAAAGCCCCAATAATTGGAATCTTACTTATTATAGGTATTCTTATGTTGTTGAACTTAACAGGTAAATTCAAACCAATAAGATTGAAACCATTACTAGATGGTCCAATTTTCTTACCTAAGAAGTTTGCAAGTCCAGTACCAAACATGGTAATTGCTAGACCTGATACTACTTGGTTTGCTCTGAGAGATATTGTAATAAATGCATGAATCAAACTGAAAAATGCACCAATCAAAATTGCCATCAAAATACCAAGAAATAAAGATCCAGAGAAATAAGTAGCAGTGAAACCTGCTAACGCACCCATTAACATTGTACCTTCAACACCTAGGTTCAATACACCAGATTTTTCTGTGAATACCTCTCCAAGTGTTGCATATGTTAAACTAGTTCCCATAGCTAATGTTGCAGCTAAAAGTCTTGTAAAAAATTCTATTCCATTCATTATTCTTCCAAAGCCTCCGTACTCTTTTTTTCTACTATTCTTAGTCTGTGATCAATGAAGATGTTACCAGCTAGAAGAGGTAGAAGAATTAGACCCTGCAATACCTCACTCATTGAGGAAGGTAATTTCATTGTAATCTGCAATGCATCTGAACCAGTCTGTAGCGCAGCTAGGAATAATGAAATAAATATAGATAGGATAGGATTCAAATTACTCATCCATGCTATAAGAATACCAGTAAAACCATAACCGCTATCTACACCTTTTGTTAAACAGTGTGTAACAGCTGCTGAGTTGATACCACCACCAAGACCGGCAATACCACCAGATAAAATCATTGCTAAGATTATGTTACGTTTGATTGAAACACCTTGGCATCTAGCAGCCTCGCTATTTTTACCAATCATATTCAATTCAAAACCCCAACGAGTTTTATATAATAAGAAGTACAGAACACCAACTAAAACTAATGCAATTATTATTCCGTAGTGAACTTTTCCCCACATTCTTCCAATCCAAGCAAATTCTGGGTATTTTACAGTACCCATGTTTCCTTTAGGAGCTTTCCAAGCATTGATATATAGATATTCTGCGATACCTATTGCAATGTAGTTCATCATCAAAGTAACAAGAGTTTCATCAACCTTCCAATGGGCTTTTAAAGCTCCTGGAATACCACCCCATAGGCCGCCAAAAGCAAAACTCATGATTAGAGCTATTGGTAGAACCAAAATTGGAGGAAGCCAAGTCCAGAATTGCATGACCCATGTAATTCCTATAACACCCATTACATATTGGCCTTCAGCACCAATGTTCCAAAATTTAAGGCGGAATGCAATACCAACTGAAAGTCCACACATAAGTAATGGTAGCATTTTTACAAGTGTATATTGTATTTTAGTAGGAGAACCAAATGCTCCATGAATAATTGTAGCATAAGTTTTTATTGGATTTGCATTGGTCAATAGAAGTACAATAGCACCTAATAAAGCAGATATTACCAAACTGAAGATTGGTACAAGAATTTGCATCTTCTTGGACTTTTCATTCCTTTTTTCTAACACTAATCTCATACTTCACTCCTTTCAACACCAGCCATCAGTAGACCAATTTTTTCGGTAGTGGCATCTTTAGTATCCATTACATCCATTATTCTTCCTTCATACATAACTGCAATTCTATCTGAGACCATCTGCAGTTCATCAAGTTCTTCACTTACAAATAAAACTGCAGCTCCTTTATCTCTCTGTGCAATGATGTTTTTTCTTACAGTCTCTGTTGCGCCAACATCAAGACCTCTAGATGGATAAACTGCAATCAAAATACCTTTACAGGAATCAATTTCTCTTGCGAGAATTGTTTTTTGAATGTTACCACCAGATAGAAATTTTGCATTTGTATATTGAGTGGGAGTTTTTATTGTAAAAGTTTTTATTAGTTTGTTTGCAAATATTTTAATACGAGATCTGTTAACAATGTTATGTTGGGTGAGTTCTTCTGTTCTATATTTTTTCATAGAAAGGTTTTCTCCAACACTCATATCTCCAACAATACCCATTTTATTTCGATCTGCAGGAATATGACTAACTCCGTTGTTTATAACTTGAAGGGGAGTTTTGTTTGTCATTTCTTTACCATTGAGGAATATATGTCCCTCACATGTTTTTCTTAACCCTGTGATTACTTCACTGAGAGCTTGCTGACCATTTCCGGCTACGCCCGCTATTCCAAGAATTTCACCAGAACGAATTTGTAAATTAACATGGTCAAGTAAAGGCCTTGGTGATGTATTGGTACTGCAAGTTACATCTTTAAGTTCTACTTTTACCTCTCCTGGTTTGAATTCACCTTTTTCAAGAGAGAACAATACATCGCGTCCTACCATTAAGTTTGCTATGTCTTGAAGTTTTGTTATTGTCGATGTTGCTCGTGTTCCAACACTTTTTCCTTTTCTCAATACTTGTACAGTATCTGAAAATTCTAGAACTTCATTCATCTTATGAGTGATGAATATTGCACTTTTTCCTTCGCTCAACATCTTTTTAATTATTGAATTTAATTCTTTAGATTCTCCAGGAGTCAGAACAGCAGTTGGTTCATCAAGAATTAAGATATTTGCTCCACGATATAAGAGCTTTAATATTTCAACTCTTTGTTGTTCTCCTACAGTTAAATCATCAATTATGCTATTTGGTTTTACACCTAAATCATATTTATTGCTCAGCTCAATGATTTTTTTTCCAATTTTGGTAAAATTGGGTTTTGTTTCAAGGTCAGGGAGACCTAAAACGATATTTTCTGCTACAGTTAGATTTCCAACAAGCATGAATTCTTGGTGGATCATTCCGATTCCAAGAGCCATGGAATCTTGTGGTGAATTTATGGTTGCTTTTTTACAATTGACATATATCTCTCCTTCATCAGGTCTATAAAGACCTACGAGCATATTCATCAATGTAGATTTACCAGCGCCATTTTCACCCAATAATGCGAGAACCTCACCTTTATGCAAGGTTAGGTCTACACCTTCATTTGCAATAACGCCTGGAAAGCGTTTTGTGATCTTTCTCATTTGGACAACAGGGGTATTTTCCATATTTTTTCCATTATTTTTATTAAGTAGTAATTATAAAAATAGGAGTGGGGAAAGCCACCCCTATTAAACATCTAATAGAGAATTATTGATTCTAAGATCAAATTTTTTCTATATTTAGTTAACTGAGCCAATAACACCGTCAACGAACCAGTTCATTGATAACATATCTGAATCAGTCATCTTTTCACCAGCCATCTGTTTTACATTGCCTTCGTTATCCATTAGTTTGCCCCAGAATACATCAAATGTATCATCAGCCATCATAGCTTGAGTATCCATAACTTTCTTTTGGAAGTCAGCAGGAACTAAATCAGATATAGGTGATAAGTTGATCATACCGTCATCAAGACCACCCCAATATGATTGAGCTTTCCATGTACCATCTAAAGCAGCTTGAATTTCAGGGATCATATAATTACCCCAGTCCCACATTGCTGATACCAAAACGTGGTCAGAATCAATGATCTTACCAAAGTCAGCATTGTAACCGATTGCATAAGCTCCTCTTTCAATTGCAGCTTTTGCAGGTTCAGTTGTATCTTGGTGTTGTGCAATAACATCACAACCAGCATCAAGTAGAGATACAGCGCCTTGTCTTTCTAAAGAAGGGTCAAACCAAGTGTTTGTCCAAACAACTCTTACTGTTGCTTTTGGGTTTACAGCTTTTGCACCTAATGTGAATGCGTTGATACCACGAACAACTTCAGGAGTGTTGAATGCTCCAACATAACCAATCTGACCTGATGCGCTCATTTTACCAGCGATCATACCTGATAGGTAACGCATTTGATACATTCTACCAAAGTAGTTAGACATGTTGTCGTTTGAAAGATAACCAGAACAATGTTCGAAGTATACGTCTGGATGGATTTTTGCTTCGTTCAACATATATTCTTGATAGTTATATGAGTTTGCAAAGATGATTTTACAACCAGCATCGATAAGATTTTCGATTGCTCTTTCACATTCTTCATTTTCAGGAACGTTGTCCATACGAATTACTTCAATTTTATCACCAAAATAATTTTCTGCAGCAATAGTACCTTGGTCATGCATGTAAGAATAACCGAAGTCGCCAGGTGCTGATACATAAATGACACCAACTTTTAATGTTTGATCAGTTGATGAACCAGTTGTTGCCTCACTTGCACCTTGTGCAAA
This sequence comes from Sphaerochaetaceae bacterium, assembly GCA_041595335.1. Classification (GTDB taxonomy): domain Bacteria; phylum Spirochaetota; class Spirochaetia; order Sphaerochaetales; family Sphaerochaetaceae; genus Pleomorphochaeta. The sequence continues at coordinate 17,148 of JBFHKM010000023.1, read as the reverse complement.
AGTTGTTGCCATTGCAATAGATACAATAGCGAGTAGAGCTAATAGTTTTTTCATTACAGTTTCCTCCAATAAAAACTTTTTTTTAGGATGTAAAAATTTAAATCTCATGCGAGTTTTTTTTTAACATCCTAAGTCATGTAATAAACGTTTTTCCATTTACCTTTTTTTCTAATACATAAGATTATAAAGTAGTTAAGTAAATGTTGTCAAAAGGTTTAATTTATGCAACAAATATGGGTAAAATTAAAAAACACGTTGCAAAATATAGATATAATGAAAAAAAATGGTGTAAAAATGCATGATAAGTAAAATAACTAAAAAATATAGTTGTATAAAAATGTAATATAAGTGCATAATTTTTTATATTTGTTGCAAAAAAATAATTAATAAACAGCCAAAACATATCAATAAATCGTAATATTTCGAACTTTTATGCAAAAATGCTTGTTTTTTTTGGTTCGTTAAGTTTAATAATGTTAAGTAATATAAATGAAATTTTATTTAAAAAAAAGAATATTTATAAACATAAGTAATTTGACTAATATCTGAATTTTGCTATTGATTGATAATCATACAAATATTATCATAGTAAAAGATTAACAATTAGCAAAATATGGCTTCATTATGTTTTTTTATAAATAATGAGCTTATTTCTTTATTGTTTTTTATAAAAAATGAATCATTAAAAAAATTGGTATGATTCTTTTTAACATTGAGTGATTGATAAATTTCAAATAATATCTATTTAATAATTAAATGCATATATAGTAACTTTTCATGTATTTATATGTTATTATAGATAATGGTAAAATTATGTATTACTAAGTATAGCAACTTTCTGGAGAGATTAGATGCCGATTAGAAAAATTAATAAATTCGTACTCGTTGGTGCACTGGTTTTGCTCAATAGCTTATCAGTTTTTGCACTTACGCAGCAAACAATTGAAGAGAATAACTTTTTAGTTTATTCAAAACAAATTCAAATGACCATGACAGACCCTGATGTTGATCAAAATTTGACAAATCAGTCATTCAATGAGCAGCTGGGTATAGCTGATTCTATTGCAGATATTGATACCTCTACCCAAGTAATTAGGGCAATGAGCAACAGTGAATATCCAATCACACCAGGTGATATTTTTTCTCTTTCTTATAAAGCTTCAAACGAACTTATAACATTTAATGTTCAAGTAGATGGTAATTACAATCTAGATATTCCTGGTTTTGATGCCATCAATGTTAAAGGTTTCAATTTCTTCCAACTAAAAACAGCTGTAGTGGATTTAATTGAACAGTACTATCCCTTCTCAACAGCAAGATTATATTTGACTTCAACAGGTAATTTTACAGTAACTGTAAAAGGTGAGGTTGAATCTACAACTGAGATTCCTTGTTGGGGACTCAGTAGATTATCTGATGTAACAGGGATTGCAACTAAATATGCATCATCTAGAGCTATAAAAATAGTAAGTAAAGATGGAATCTCTCATACATATGATCTTTACGCTGCACTTAAAGAAGGGGATTTAACTCAAAATCCACTTTTGAAGAGTGGTGATGTGGTAATAATTTCCAAGGCTTCTCGCATTGTTACTATCTCAGGAGAGGTCTACAGACCAGGAACATATCAACTTTTGAAAGGAGAGAATCTCAATGATTTGATAGTAGATTATGCAGGTGGTCTGTTAACAAGTGCAGATAAGAGTAAATTGACTGTATCACGTTATAACAATGAGACAGGAATTTATGAACAGAAGAAAGTTCCATTTGATTCAGATACTGAAATATTGAATCAAGATGTTGTTATGGTTGAGTCAGTTAGAAAGATATATGACAGCATAACAGTTGAAGGGGCAATCAGTTCTGCAGCCAATACAAATACAAATACAACAGCTACTATTTTAGGTGCAGCAAGTGGTAAATTACTTTATTACTTCATTCCTGGAGAAAAACTTTCATTGGCTGTTGAATCTATTTCTTCAAGATTTACAAGTTCCAGTGATTTGAAAAATAGTTACATAAAGAGGGATGGCAAAAGAATAGATGTTGACCTTCTTAAGTTGTTGAGTGGAGATCTATCTCAGGATATGACCATAATGGCATCTGATGAATTGGTAATTCCTTTTGATCAGAAGTTTGTTAATGTTCAAGGAGCTGTAACTAAAGCTTCTTCCTATGCTTATACTCCAGACAAAACAGTTAATTATTATATTTCTTTAGCAGGTGGTGAAACACAGTATGCAACAGGAACTATTAAATTATATGATAAAAATGGAAATAAGTTGGACAGTGATTCAATTGTTCCAAGTGAATCAACAATCGTTGTTGTAAAAAGTAACTTTACAACAAATCTTGCTACTACGGTTACTATTGTAGGTCTTGTTTATACAACGGCTGAATTGATTAACGAGATACAGAACATCTTCTAAAAAGTAAATAAAGGAAATTTTAGGTATGGAAAACGAAAATAATACAATCGATAATGAAGATGAAATAAGTCTTCTTGAACTTTGGAATATATTTAAAAATAGATTTGCTTACTTTTTAGTTACTTTAATTGTAGTTGTAGTAGTGGCATTTGCATATTTACAGCAGACAGTTCCAAAGTATTCTTCATCTGTAACAGTTTTAGTTGATCCAATTGAATCATCATCTTCTCTTGATGATATGTTGTTATCAGGAGTCAGTAGCTCCACATCAAAAATTCAGACTGAAGTTGAATTGATCACAAGCAAGCGTAATATTCAAAATGCGCTTGATTCTCTTGATTTAAGTCAATATAAGAACAGTAAGGGTGAGAGCTATGATACATTCTATAAATTAAGTAGCAAGTCTGATGCGATATCTGTTACAACAGTGCAGGATACAAATCTTGTAACAATTACAATTACAGATGAGAATCCTCAATTTGCAACTGATTTAGCAAATGCTTTATCTTCTAACTATGATATGTTGCTTACAGGAATTGCTAAAACTTCAAAGACAACTCAAAGAGAGTTCCTTGAAGAACAGATTCCTAAAAATGAAGAGGAATTGCAATTAGCTGCGGACAAATTGAGTGATTATAAAGAAGAATCTGGTGTTATGCAGCTTACTGAAAAAGCTTCAACTCTTGTTTCTCAGATTACTTATTTTGATGTTAAAGAAGAACCTTTAAAGTTAAATAAAATAAATAATAATGAATTATTATCTAAATATAAAACTCAACTAGCTGAATATTCTGTCGTTCTACCAACAGTTGCTGAGTTATCCAATGTTCCAGCACTGCAGGAATATTCAAAATCTTACAGTTCTGCAAATACAGAACTTTTGATGTACAACTTAGCATATGCTACGGGATCTTCTACAACAGGAACATCAGCTGTATCTGGAGATAGCACAAGAACATCCAATCTTATAAATACAAAAAATAGTGCAAGTAACAAAATGCTTGATATTATCAATTTACAACTTTTAAAATATAGCGATGGTGATGCTTATACAAATAAAATCATTGTCGAATATGGCAAGGCTGCATTAGAGATTATTAAAGATGATATTGAACTTCAAGCACTTGAAGAGAGATCAAAGGTTTACAATGATGAGCTAGATCAACTTCCTCTGATTGAAAGAAAGGTAACTGACCTTGAGAGAAACGTAGCTGTACTTCAAACGGTTGGTGTTGATTTGAGATCAATGCTTGAACAGGTTAAATTAACAGAAGCTGCTGTCTCTGGTAATGTAACTGTAATTGATGCTGCTGTTCTTCCTCTCATCCCAGTTTCTCCAAATAAGCTATTGATAATGGCTGTTGCAGTACTTTTAGGTATGGCTCTTGGTTTCTTGATGTGTATCATTGCAAACATCCGTGATAATGCTCTAAATTCGAGAGAGGATGTAAAAAAGATTGTTGGTAGTGAGATTCCTCTTCTTGGTTGGATTCCATTAATTGATGAAGAAGAGAAATCTGCAGATGAGAAGGCAAAACCCCTCAAACATCCAGCAATACATGTTTATAACAATCCTACTGCCCTCCAGTCTGAAAAATATATGTCCATCACATCAAATCTGATTTACGGAAAGAATTTGATTAATAATCAGGTAATTTCAATTACCTCATGTGATGTAAGCAGTGGTAAGAGTACCATCATTTCTAATATTGGAATGTGTTTGGCTCAGATGGGATCAAAAGTTATAATCATTGATGGTGACTTTAGAATGCCTTCTGTATTATCAAGATTTGGATATACTAAATCTAAGATAGGTATGGTTGAAGTAATTTTAGGTCGAAAGAAACTCGAAGAGGTTATTGTTCAGCCAATTGATAATGTTCCAACATTGAATGTTCTTCCTGTTGGTCACAGACCTCAGGTTCCATCATCAATTTTAGCTCACCCACTGATTAAAGATATGATGGATGTATTGAGAGCCAACTATGATTATATATTGATTGATGCTCCTCCTCTTGATTATGCAGCAGAAGTAATTGCTATCGGTAAGATGAGTGATACTGTCTTATTGAACACAAGATTTGCTGTCACAACTAAGGATGCATTGAAAGAGCTACTTGAAAACTTAAATGTTGTTCATGATAGAATTGGTGGTGTTATCTTCAATGGTTTTGTTCCATCTACTGGTGATCATGGTAGCTTTGGTGGAAAATATGGCTACGGATATGGATACGGTAAGAGTTCTTATAGCTACGGCTATGATGCTTATACTGATGGTAAGAAGAGAAAAGTTAAATATATGTCTAAGTCCAAAGCAAAGAGACTTGCAAATAAAAAATATAAAGCCAATCTTTCAGAAAGAGCTAAAAGAGATGCTTTCTTCAGCAGTCTGAAGAAGTATGCTCCGGTTAAAAATACTCTCAATTTATCAGAAGAAGCATCAACAGCTTCTGAATATTTCCAGAAAGTTGTTGCAGATGCATTGCAGTATTCCAAGACAAACTTCGATGGTCCTGGAGAAAAAGTAAATGAAGATCTTTCTTATGATTCAATTCTAAATGATTTGGAAAATGACAAAGATGCTTTTGGTAAGAATTCCAATAAGGAAGAATAAAAATAATAAATATATATAATGTATATAATTATTTTGTTTTAAATAAAATTTAAAGTGCTGTTCTATTGAATATTAGTTCATTGAAAATTAAGATATTCAATAGGACTGCTTTGAATTATTTTGCGTTAGGTACTGGACATTAATCAAAAATTTGGTTAATGTTCGTTAAAAATATTCGGGGAGAGACCATGATAAAACCACGTATAAGAAAAAGAACTTATGTTAATTATCCTATAAATGTCTTATTATTCTCTTTTACTTTATTTTTATTTTTATTTATTTGTTAATCAGTCTTTTTATTAGACTGATTTTTTTTTGGACTTATATTTTTTATTTGGAGAAAAAGAAATGAAAAACGCGTTTGTTGGAAGATCATTATGTGTAATTGAGGATTTCAGTATTGAAGAGAGACAATATCTTTTCAGTAAAATTAGAGAGTTGAAGGCTGCAGTTAGAGCAGAAGATTTAGAAGCTCAACAAAAATTTAGACTTGAAGATCCAAACTTCGGTATTTATGAGGTTTTCCTTGAGGATTCAACAAGAACAAAAGAATCATTCAGAAATGCAGCAAAATTTCATCACGCAAAAGTTTCAGAGCTTGCTACAAGTTCTTCTTCCTTCAATAAGGGCGAGAGTTATGCAGACACATTCAATACCTTGACAGGTTATTCAAATAAGATATTTATTGTACGTTCTAAAGTTGAAGGAGTCTGTGCTCACTTGGCAAAAGAATGTGCTGAATTTGCAAATAGGAATGAGTTGACCAAGGTTCCTTCATTTATAAATGCAGGTGATGGTAGACATGAGCATCCAACACAAGAGCTTTTAGATGAGTATACTTTCCTAGAGGATAATGATTTTGATTATGATAATCTTCACGTAGCTTTGGTAGGAGATTTATTTCATGGCAGAACAGTACACTCTAAAGCTAAGGGACTTTCAATATTTAAAAATGTTACAGTAGATTTAGTAGCTCCAAAAGAACTGGCAATGCCAGATTCATATCTACTAATTATGAAAGAAAATGGTTTCACCGTTAATCTTTATTCTTCAATTGACGAATATTTAAACAGCGGAAATGTAGCAAAGCAGTGGTACTTCACAAGACCTCAACTTGAAAGAATGGGTGAGCAGATATTGAAGAGACAGGAAGAATTGAGAGCTTCAATAACTTTTAAAAAAGAATTTATGGACAGACTCCCTGAAGGTTCAAAATTTTATCATCCTTTACCACGTCACAAGATGTTCCCAACAATTCCAACCTTCTTGGATAAAACTTCATTGAATGGCTGGGAAAGACAGTCAATCAATGGTATGTACACTAGAATATGTTTGTTAGGCTTGCTTGGTGGATCAATCGGTTCAGATTTTATTCCTACAAGACCGGTTGTTAAAGAAAACTTCCAAGATGAAGAATATATCTTTAAAGTAGAACCAAAAAATGAGAGCAAAACAAAGGAATACAGTGAAGGTGTAAATCCTATATCTGATGGTATTGTAATTGACCACATTGGTGTGGGGGACAATCCTGAAGAGATCAGAGAGCACATGGGTTTGATTGTAAGAGTACTGGAGCTCAATGGCAAAGGTGGAGAATGGGTAAGCCAAGGAAAAGATGATAAATACAAAGGTATCATATTTAGACCAGGTGATATTGAGTTCACTAGGAAAGAATTGAAGAGACTTGCAGCTGTTGCTTCGGGTTGTACTTTGAATATAATAAAAGATAAGAAAGTAGTAAAAAAATACAGAACTACATTACCACCAAGAATTTATAACTTTGATGATTTAGCTTGTACAAATGAAAACTGCATATCCAATCCATCAAATGGAGAGGGTGTACCTGCTATGTTCCATAAAACCAGTGATAATAAATATGAATGTATTTACTGTGGCAAGAATCATAGTTTTACAGAGATTTGGAATAACGTAAAAAAGAAAAACTAGGAGATAGAAATGAAAACAATAGAGCAGATTATAAGTGAAGCAGGAGATAGACTTGCAGATATTGCATTGAAACTTGGAGCAATCAAATTGCAGCCAAACAATCCGTTTACATGGGCATCTGGTTATAGAATGCCAATTTACAATGATAACAGAAGACTTTTAGCAGACCCTGAAGCTAGAAATTTAATTGCAGATACTTTTTCACAGATGATTGAAGCTTTGGGAGAGGATTTCGATAATATAGCAGGTACTTCGACTGCAGGTATTCCTCATGCAACTACTTTGGCTGATAAACTTGCAAAGCCAATGAGTTATGTTAGATCTGGAAGTAAGGACCATGGAACAGGACAGCAAATTGAAGGCCTTGGGGATTCTCATAGTTATGAAGGAGCAAAGGTTCTTTTAATTGAAGATTTGATTTCAACAGGAGGTTCTTCAATCAGTGCAGTAAAAGCAATTGTTGAAGAAGGTGGAGTTTGTCCATATACATTTGCAATCTTTACTTACGGCTTATCTCAATCAGTTGCAGCTTTTGAATCTCTTGATCCAAGCTGTAAGTTCTATACAATTTTGAATTATGATGTGATGGTAAAAAGAGCAATACAATCAGGATATGTTGATGAACGAAACGCAAAAGCTTTGATTGAATGGAGAGAAGATCCATTTGGTTGGGGTGAGAAGAATGGTTTTGCAAAAGTAGAAAGATAAGGAGCTGATATGAATTACAACGATACTTTACTGGATAGTGCTAAAAAAACTGGCAACATTACATGCATGGGACTTGATCCAAAACTTGAGGTATTACCTGAAGGAATGGAATTGGTAGAATTTTTTGAATTGTTGTTTGAGAAAATGATAGAACAAAAATTAATTCCATCTGCATTCAAACCAAATATTGGTTATTATCAATCTCTTGATAAACCAAGAGAAGGTGATTTTACTGGATCAAAGGCACTTGCCAAAGTATTAGATATGCTAGAAAAGTATTTTCCTGGTATCCCTGTAATTCTTGACTCAAAACGTGGTGATATAGCAAGAAGTAGCCTCAACTATGAAATTGAGGCCTTCGATTGCTGGAAAACTGACGCTGTAACTGTATCTCCATATATGGGAACTGATTCTGTTTCTCCTTTCCAGGTGGAAGGAAAAGGCATCTATGTCTTGAATAGAACCAGTAATCCTGGAGGTAAGGATTTACAGAATCTTATATGTGATGATGAAAAGCCTCTTTACTTGAATGTCAGTGCTAAAATAGTTGAATGGTCTGAAGGTAATAAAGGACTTGGTGCTGTTGTTGGAGCAACTTCAATGAAAGAGTTGTCTGATATCAGTCAATATTACAGTGATAAAGAGATTCCTATGTTGATACCTGGTGTTGGCTCTCAAGGTGGATCTGCAACAGATGTAATTGAAGTTTTAAATAATACAGGTTATCCACTTTATTTAGCTCGTATAAACAGCTCAAGTGGTCTGACTCATCCTTGGAAGAAAGGTGCAGCTCCAAAGAACTGGATTGACATGTGTACATCATCAATTGCAAAATTATTAGAAGAAACAAAGGTACAATTTTAATGGATAAAAATAACCCACTATACAGTTTGTTATCAAACAATCATTCAAAGGTTCAAGCAACACCATATTTATCAACAGTAAGTGGAGTTGCCTCTACAAATAGTAAGATGATCAGATATTTTGACGTTGAAATTGATGCTATTGATATAATTACTACAAAAAGCATTCAGGTAAGCAACAATCCTGGAAACCGCGAGCCAATAATCTGCGAGACTTCTGTAGGTAATTTTGGAAACTCTGTTGGACTTAGAAATCCAGGAATGGATGTTGTTTTCCCACAGCTTAAAAAATTAAGGGACGAAGGTCTTACAAAGTTTTTAAATATAAGTTTGAGTGCAAATTGCATTGAAGATTTTATAACTCTTGTGAATAAATTCGATTGCATTGCGGATTCTTTGGAACTCAATTTTTCATGTCCTCACGCATCAGCTGGATTTGGAGCATCAATTGGTTGCGATATAAATATTGCATCTCAATATGTAAAAGAAATCAAAGAAGCATGTCCTGATATGAAATCCTTATTGTGGATCAAATTGACTCCCAATGTTCAAGATATTGGCTCAATTGCAAAAGCTTGTGTCGATAATGGAGCCGATGGTATTGTCGCTATAAATACTGTTGGACCTGAAGTTCATGTTGATTCAGCTTCTAAAACACCAATACTTCAGAATTCTATTGGTGGAGCAGGTGGCATGAGCGGTGAGTGGGTATATAACAGGGCCTTACAAGCAATTAATCAGATAAGAGAAGCAATTCCATCTTATGTTCCACTCTTGGCTATGGGTGGTGTAAGTGATGGTGATAGAGTTAAAGAAATGATAGAAGCTGGTGCAGATGCAGTGGGTATTGGTTCTGCTCTTGCGATGGTAAATCAGGCACAGTGGCCAGCTTATTTCCAATCCATGAAAGATGAATATTATGATAAAAAGATAAATAAAACTTCCAAATCATTCCTAACAGATAAGAATAAAATGGAATATCATAAAATGAAAATTGAAAATATTGAGTTTTATGGTGAAGATACAATGATTCTTACTTTAGATAAGGATATGAGATGTGAAGCTGGTGAATTTGCATTCCTATGGCTTCCTGGTATTGGTGAGAAACCATTCACTCTTTCTTGTGATGAACCTGTCACATTTATAATTAAACGAAGAGGTATTTTTACAAGTGCTCTATGGAATTTGAATGTGGGTGATGATATATATGTTAGAGGCATGTATGGAGCAACCATAAAAAATAGAGTGAGTAGAAGTGCTCTATGTATTGCAGGTGGAACAGGTATTGCTGTGCTACCAGCTCTTGCAAGAAAACTTAAGAGTGAAAATACAAGAATGAAATTCCTAGTTGGAACAAGTGAGAGCAATGAAAAAGAGCCTCTTCTTCAGTACCAATTGAGCCAATATGGTGAGTATATATCTGTAGCCGATAATGGAGTTCCAGCTCGTGTTTTAGGTGAGCTTGAGAGTGTTGAAGTTCATGGTGATATCAATGCTTATTTGATTGGACCTGAAATTTTTATGGCAATTGCTGCCAAAAAGCTCATAGAAAAAGGGTTCAATAAGAAAAATATCTATTTATCTATGGAAAAGATGACTCGATGTGGCGTAGGCCTTTGCGGAGAGTGTGTATGTGGTGATACACTTACATGTCAAAGCGGTTCTTTTGTAAAATATGAATATATAGAAGAAAATGAAAGCGAGTTATTGGAGAGGTAAGTTGATGGTAGATTCACATGTACATTTGAGAGATTGGGAAGATAAAGATAAAGATACAATAAAGCACGCTTTGAGCGTTGCTTTATCTTGTGGTATCAATGAGGTTTTTGATATGCCAAATACCAAGCCTCCTCTTATAAATAGAGATTTGATATTGGATAGGTTGTCTGACGCTCAAGATGCAATTAATGCATTGGGCAATAAAAACTTAACTTACAGAGTGTATGCTGGACTTACTGGAAAAGAAGAACAAATAAAAGAAGTCGTTGAAACTTATTTTGAATTGTTTCCGATGGTTATTGGACTCAAAATGTTTGCAGGGAACTCAACTGGTGGAATGGGTATAGTTAAAGAAAAAGATCAAAAAAGAGTTTTTAAAATTTTAGTTGAAAATGGTTATGATGGTGTTCTGGTGGTTCATTGTGAAAAAGAATCTTTGATGAAGCCAAAACTCTTCAATACCAAAGATCTTTCGACTCAGAGTATTGCCAGACCTAAAGAAGCAGAGATTGAGTCTATAAAAGATATGATAAAGATAGCAAAAGAAACATCTTTTAGGGGAACTCTTCATATTGCTCATATAAGTTGTGCAGAATCTCTCGACATTGTCAGGAAAACAAGACTAGAAAATAATACTTTTGATGTTACTTGTGGTGCTACAGCTCATCATGCTCTTTTGAAACAGAGTGATGCAAACAAAAAAACATATGCAAGAATGAATCCTCCTTTAAGGACAGAAGAAGATCGACAGGCTATTTTTGATGGTATATTAGATGGAACTATTGACTGGATAGAGAGTGATCAAGCTCCTCATACCATTGCCGACAAAGAAAAGGGTGCAGGAGGAGTTCCTGGATTTTCTGGGACTCTCTTACTGTTGGACAAATTAATTGAATGTGGTGCAAGTAAAAATAGAATAACTTCTCTTGTAGGAAAGCGTGTGTATGAAGTATTCAAACTTGATTCAAATGGGGTATCTTTTTCCATTGGTAACATAAAAAAATTAAAAGAAAAAAGTGATGAAGCAGCTAAGGAATATCCTTATGATGCATTCATCAATTTAAGATAAAACTTAGACCAAATTATTTAATTTTGCTAGAAAATATGCAGCAACAGTTTTTGCATCACTGATTGTATTGTCCTTGATCATTGATTCAAATTTTCTTTTTGAAATCCATTCAATATTTATGAATTCATCCTCATCAAGATCTGTTGTTGATTTTTCTAAATCTGTTGCAAAGAACAGTTCAAGTTTCTCATCGAGTATTCCAGCTGAAGGGTATGTGTGACCAATATGGATTAGGTTATTGGAGATGTACCCTGTTTCTTCTTTCAACTCTCTGTGAGCCGCCATTTCAATTCTCTCATTGAGTATCTTATCCATCTTACCTGCAGGAAATTCTTTTGTTATCTCTTTTATCGGATGACGATATTGATTGACTAGTAATATTTCATCATTACTGTTGATTGCAATAATCACAACACCACCTGGATGGTGAATATATGTTCTATCCTTTTTACTTGAGGTTGGTAGTATTACAGTGTCTCTTTTAAGTGTGTAGCAATCAAAATCTAATACATCTTTGCTTGCGATCAATTCTTCTTTTAATTTCATTTATATCTCTTTGGTTTTTGATTGTTCTAATTTAGTTCTAGATACAAAATTAGTCAAATAGAAATTAAAAAAGACTGAAATAAATTTCAGCCTTCTACTTATTATTATAAAAGTTATTCTTGGTTGGATAATCCAATATCATCAGCTACACTTTGAAGTGCAGGAATTGCAATGTTTATTATATCGGTTAATTCCATTCCCATAAGTACAGCGCCTTCTTCAATAACTGCTCTATTAACTCCAGCTGCAAATTTCGCATTTTTATATTTTTTCTTAACGCTTTTTGCATTCATGCCTTCCATTTTTGTTGGTCTCATCAGTGCTGTTGCATAGATAAGTCCTGTCAGTTCATCAATTGTGTAGAGGACTTTTTCCATTTGAAGTTCAGGCTTTGTTTCAACACAGAGTTTCCATCCATGTGAGCAAACTGCATGAATGAAATCATCATCAGCGCCAATTTCCTTCAATAATTCTGGAGCTTTCAAACAATGTTCCTCAGGCCACATTTCATAGTCTACATCATGCAGTAATCCAACATTACCCCAATATTCTTCATCTTCTCCATAATGCTTAGCAAATGCTTTCATTACAGCTTCAACTGATTTGCCATGATTTACTAGAGCTTCTGTTTTATTGTATTTTTTTAATAGTTCAAATGCATCTTCTCTGGTCATAGATTTTACTCCTTTTTATTTTAAATATACCAAAAAATTGTAATAAATGAAAATCTATTTAGTTAAATACTAGAAAAAAGATTGGATTTACGTTATTAATAAATAAATTAGAAAGCGGTTCCTTTATAAGAAGGACTGTGCTAAAATCAAAGTATATCTTATTGAGGAGGAAATAAATGTCCAAACAAGACGACAGTGGTAGTCCTTTACCTCCAGCGACTTATTTAACTAAAACAAGTTTCCTCCAATCTACAAAATCTATTTAATGCTTATACTGTAGTTATTTACTTTTGGAGGAACATCTTTCATTAGGAGATAATTATGATAACAATAAGAAACAACATAGTATCACGAATTCCAGGTGATATTAAAAGACCAGCTAACTATACATGGGTAGATGCCCGCGATATTAACAGAGATGACATTGCACGACTTGAAGAAGAATTTGCAATTGATAGTGAACTTCTAGCAGATATCATGGATCCTGATGAACAGGCTCGTATTGAAAAAGAAGATGACTACACTGCCTTGATTGTTCGTCTTCCTGCAAAAGATGATGATGTAGAAGGTGTAAATCAATATGCTATTCCACTTGGTATTGTCATGTTCGAAAAGATGCTCATCACCATCTGTCAAAGTGATTCAATAGTACTTGAGGACTTTGCTAGAAAGAGATTCAGACAGTATCCTGTTGAGACAAAGGAAGGCTTTGTTATTTCCATAATGGAAAGGTCAGCCTTGGTCTACATCAGATTACTTAAATATATCAACAGACAAAAAAATCAAGTGGAAGAGAAGCTAACAGGAAATGTTCAAAATAGAGAGTTACTTCAACTTCAGCAGATTCAAAAAAGTTTGGTTTTCTTCAAAACAAGTTTGACTACAAATGAAATGCTTTTGGAAAAACTTCAAAAGAGTCCTTATTTTAAATTAACTACAGAAGAAGAAATGGACTTTTTGGAAGATACTATAACTGATACAAAACAGGCTATCTCGATGGCTGACATTTATTCAGACTTGTTACGTGGTACAATGGAAGTATTCAGTTCTGTTATTGGTAATAACATGAATGAAATAATGAAAAGACTCACGATCATAACTATTGCACTCATGTTCCCAACAGTTATTGTTGGTTTCTACGGAATGAATATTGCACTTCCTTTCGATAATGTTCCCCATATCTGGCAATATCTTCTGTTGGCCTGTGTTATATCAGCATTCTTAGGCTCATTTATTCTCTCAGATAGAAGAAATAATTCTCCAAAGAAAGACAGAGATGAAAGACTTAAAGACAAACATTCAAAGCACATCAAGAAAGAAAAGAAACCAAAATTTTCACTTTTTAAGAGAAAGAAGAGCAAGCTTTAAAATGTAAAACCTCACAAATTAATTTGTGAGGTTTAACTATCAAAGGGACATAAGTATTATAGGTCAATCAATTTTGTATAATTGGCATTATCTGAATAAATTGAATCAGTGATAAAGTTAAGATAGATAGTATCTTGATATGTACCTTTATCATTCAATGTTGGACTGGCACTTGTTGTCAGGGTTGTTAGATATAATTTTGATGTTGAGTTATTATTGTTCATATTTCTTAACAAAAATATATCATTGTCATCTATCAATTCATATTGATAAGAGTTATTTGTTGCCGTGTGATATTTCAAATAAAGATTGTAAGGTATTATTTTTGAGTTATCTGTTGTATCATCACCATCTTTATATAGATTGAAATCATTTTTGCTGCTTACCTGGAATGAAACATTGTAGTTATCGTCAATTGAAACTTGGCTTCTATATAATTTTATTGTCATTTTATAATAATCGTGATAGCTGCCATCAAAAAAATCATCACTTGATGAGAACAACTTGCTGAGTGAAACATCTAAGGAATAGGGATTATCATAATTTCCAAGCGCACTCATTTGATAAATATTTGAACTCATTATTGGATCTGATTCATAAGCATTAGATAATAACCAATTATCAGCTTTGAACAAATATCTAGCTTCATTCTGTGTTGAAAAGCTTGGAACAATTAGATATAACTGTTCATTTGTTTTGAGCTTCTCAATATTGTTGATTGTGAAGTAGTAATCAAGAGTTAGTGAATCTGAAGAAAAATCACCTAAAATATCATATAAATCGCTATACCAAACTTCCGTATAATTGTACCATAGAGTATTTTTAATGGTCCCGTTTGAATCTTTTTGAGTAACTTTTATGTATACAGAAACTCCTGATAGATTTGGATTGCGATTATCTCCATACCCTTGGTTATTTTTATATGTATTATAAGTGTCTACATCGGTTATATACATTTTGGGTCTGTAAGTATTTTGTGATTCATCATATCTACCCCCGTTTTTTAAAACAAAATGAGGCGGATATATCTTTCCATATCCTTGGTCATAATAAGGCGATTCAGTTAATTTGTAGAGCCCTTTATTGAAGTCAATAACAACTTGGCCTGCATAATAGCCATAATGGTCTGTAAAAGAACCTTCATTTAGAGACTCGTTATTATCTCCATAAGGATTTTGTACTGTTATGGTCTGTAATTCAAATTCTCCTGAATTAAGTTTAGTATAAGTCAACTCATAATAGGATGATAAATCTGTAGGGAAATCAGCTGCAACTAGCAAGGATGTTTGAAATAACATAATAACCAGTACAATAAATGTTTTAATAAATATTATGTGTTTTTCTTTTTTCATTTGTACATATTTTATTACTAAGAAGGTTAACTGTCAAATATAAACAAGCAAGGGAATTAAATTAATGTCAAAAGGAAGTGAATTAAAGTAATAATCATAATTGAATAGATACATGCAATTTTCAAAAATTGTCTTATGCATTAACTATTACAAATAACTGGAGTGCATTTAAATTTTCAATTCACTATTAATAATCATAAATGGATCCAAAATATAAATTAATTCTATTTGGCTAGTTAGTTCAAATCTATTAATATATCATAATTAGGATTGTTATCGTAAATACCATCAGTTATAAAGTTAAGATAAATTGTATCTTGATATGTTCCCTTATCTTTTGTTTTGGTGCTAGTAGAAGAACATTTTGTAGTCAAGTAAAATATTGAAGAGGAGTTTGCATTGTCAATGTTTTCAACCAAAAGGATATCGCCATCATTTATTAGTTGATAATTAGAGGAATTGGCTGTCGATTTATGATATTTTAGATAGAGCTCATAAGGAATTTTCTTTGAGGCATCAGTGCTCGAACTGTCACCATCCTTATAAAGATTAAAATCGTTTTTACTGCTTACTTGGATTGATAAATTGAATTTGTCTTCAATTTGAACTTGGTTTTTATACAAATTGACATTCATTTTATAATAATCATGATAATCTCCATCAAAAAAATCCTCAGAAGAATTGTATCTCTTTGTGAATATTACATCCAAAAGGGTTGTATCGTTGATATCATGTAATTCTCCCATATTGTAATCACCAGCTTCTAAAATGGGATCTAGGGTTGATTCATAGAAATTTGTGAAGCCATCTCTACCAATAATATATTTTGCTGTATTGAAAATATTGAAGTTGGGGATAATCATTGTTAAATCTTTCTTTTGATCAAGATTATCTATGGTATTTATTATAAAATAATAATCTAATGTGATAGAACTATTTGGATAGTAATCTAATAAATCACCTATATCAGCTTGAGAGACCTCTGTAAAGTTGTACCAAAAGGTCTTTTGGGCAGTTCCGCTTTCATCCTTATGTGTGACTTTTATATAAACAGACAAGCCTGATGAATGATTTTTATTGTATTTTTTGTTCTTCTTTGAAGTTATGTAAAAATAAGGACTGTTGAAATAATCATCACTATAGTTATCTCCATTAACCAACCAAAACTCTGGAGGATAAATTATACTGTATAAATTGTTATAGAGCCCACCATTAAAATCAACAATGACTTCACCTGCATAATACCCGTAATGTGTTTCAGAAGCGCCTTCGTTTAAAAGTTCATTGTTATCACCATAAGGATTTTGTATGTTTATTTTTTCCAATGTGAAATTGTTGCTATCTATTTTATCATAATAAAGGCTGTAATAGTTCTCTGTATAATAAGCTGAAGAGCCAAATGTAGCTAAAGAAGCTTGGCTCAAGAATAGTATTATTAGTGCAAGAGTCTTAAATATTAAGTTTTTATTAGTTTTAATCATTTTTTTATGGTATTACAGTTGTTGGTATATGTCAAATTAAATTGGTATTTAAGAATGTTTGGATTCCCTGTAAGGTTAAATGTCACATTTATTTTGGAATACCTTCCTGCTTTTCTAGAAAAGCAGAAAGCTTAAAATCCTTGCCCCACATTTCATGAGCTTTTTCTATAGGAGTTAATCCATTTAAACTCTTTCTTGGATAATTGTTCATCCAATCCTGAATCTCTCTTATCTTTCTTTTATTTATACCTGTAATATCAGTTCCCTTTTGAATAAATCTTCTAATAATACCATTGTGGTTTTCATTGGTTCCTCGTTCAAAAGAACTATAAGGATGAGCATAGTAAACATCACATCTCGAACCTTTTGTAAGTACTG
>JBFHKM010000022.1:0-28907 GCA_041595335.1 Sphaerochaetaceae bacterium | reverse complement strand
GAGAGTGCTTTCAAGGATGCTTGCAAACCTGGTAACCCAAGAGATTGTACAGCAGAAGAAATTGCAGCTATCTATAAATCATTGATTTAATTATTAATTTTAATTGATTGTTCGACCATCAAGCATCTGAGCACTGCCTGATGGTCTTCTTTATATGCATCAATTCTATTATTTTTTGATTGTCAGTTTGTTCTGTGATACCAATCCCTCAAGTATTCCATGAACAGCTGGACCGGCAATGTTACTTCCCCAAATTGAACCTTTTGTTGGAGCCTTTGCTGCAAAGTAAATTATGTATTTGGGATCATCTAGAGGAACAATTGACAGTGTTGATGCAAGAACACCTCCATCTTCATAACTTTTTGTCTCTGAGTTGTAGAGCTGAGCAGTACCTGTTTTTGATCCAACTCTCAGTCCTTCGATAGCAGTTTTTGTGGCAGTTCCACCTTCCTGGGTAGCAAGTTCCATTCCATTGAGAACTTCATCAGCGGTGGTGGAGTCGAAAATAGGATCACCTCTTTCAATCTCTCTTTCTTTCACAACATTGCCATCACTGTCAACAATTGATTTCACTATATGTGGTTTCAGTATGATGCCATCATTTGCAAGCGCCGTTGCAGCACTCACCAGATTTATTGCAGTTGTGGACATCTCCTGTCCAAATGAAATTGTTGGTTTTGATCTCACTGACCAAGTGGAAGGATCTGCTATTCTTGATCTTGCAACACCATTCAATGGCAGATCAATTTTTGAATTGAATCCAAGTTGATTCAGCTTTTCAAAATAATCATCACTGTCGCTTTGAAGAGCCCATGATGAAATGGCGCCATTGCAGGAGTATTTGAGCATCAGTGGCGGTGTGACTGTTCCATGTTCATGTGTGCATTTGATTGTTATCTCTTTTCCATTTTCATTGAAAGAGAATGTTCCATCGCAGATGAACGGTGTTTCAAAATCTGCCTGATCTAGATCAAGAAGCAGTGCCAGAGAGAATATTTTGAAAACAGAG
Source organism: Sphaerochaetaceae bacterium (assembly GCA_041595335.1). Classification (GTDB taxonomy): domain Bacteria; phylum Spirochaetota; class Spirochaetia; order Sphaerochaetales; family Sphaerochaetaceae; genus Pleomorphochaeta. Next base: position 27,898 of record JBFHKM010000022.1, on the reverse strand, counting down.
CCTGGCTCGTAGAGCATCGATATGACTTTGTTCTGCTTCTCATCTGCGCTGCTTTCTTTGAAGCTGTTCAAATCGTACCAAGGGTAGCTTGTCATTGCAAGAATATCACCTGTTTTTGCATCTAGCACAATTCCAACAATTGATTCAGGATCAAAGTCTCTGTTTATGTTCTGAACCTCAAGATCCACTAGGTATTGAATGTCCATATCAAGAGTGAGCTTCACATCATCGCCATATGTTATCTCCTCATTGAGCTTTGGAGATGGGGATAGATAGTCATTCATTGTGTATTCAATGCCCTCGAGGCCCTTGTTATCTGAGCCAACAAATCCAATGGATTGGGCTGCATGGAAGGTGTAGGGATAATCACGGCCTTCCTTTTTCTCTACTTTTACAATATTTTGAAGATTCAGCTCTTTTATTTTATTTTTTAGTGGTTCAACTTCATCATCATCAATTCTATCTTTTATCAATGCCTGAAGTTGATATCTGCTTGCAATTTCAACAATCTCACTCTCTTCCATATCAAGATATGGAGAGATCAGCTGTGCAATTTCATCAATATCAGAAATTTTATCAACTCTTAGGCTGCAGCTGTAGTAGGGTACCTCGATAGCCAATATCTTATCGTTGGTATCCAATATATTGCCTCTAACAACGGCACTTGCTACATTTGGATCATCATATTCTTTTGATTTATCACTGCTCACTATCATTAAAAAGAACAGACGTGCTATAATAATAATGAATAAAGCAGTGATGATTTTTAGTGTCAGACTAAAAAATCTATTTTTTTTTGTAGAATCCATCACTGTTTTATAGTACAGTAGAGTAAAGGTATTGTCGATATGAATAATAGAGAAAACTTTGATATGGATGTAGGTCCAAACCGAAATGATAATGGTGGTGGCAAAAAGAAGGATTCAAAAACAAGAAATACAATTCTTGTTATAATCCCAACCATTCTTTTGATCATAGCAGCAATTATGGTCTATTTTACTTTGATTAAAACTCCTGATGATTCTTCCAAACAAACAATAGTGGTTGAAAAAACAGAAGTTACAGAGCAACAGACAGATTCAGTTGATGAGAAAGATATATTGCAGCTACCTGCAGATACAAGTCCAACACCCGTTGATATGGAAAGTGCAAGTGTTCAACCAGTTGTATCGCCTATCAAGCAGAACAATGTTGCTAAAGATTTGAGCAATGCAAAAAATGAAAAAGCACTGGAAGGAGCTATCCAATTTCAAGACCACATAGTCATGGATGGAGAGAGCTTGAATTCTATCGCTCAACTTTATGGCTTGAATGTTCAGACTCTGATAAGCGTCAATTCAATAAAAAATATTGCAGGTGTAACAACAGGAACAGTTCTATCAATTCCAGATAGAAATGGACACTACTACGTTGTACAGAAAGGCGATATGTTATCTACCATTGCAACTGAATACAGTCCAACTCTAGGATGGAAAACTCTTCAGGAGTTGAACGGATTGAGTGATACAAAACTTGATGTTGGTGATAAAATCTTCATTCCAGATATGAGTGAGATTGCATCTCATCCAGCTATGAGCAAGGCTGTCACATCGTTCATTGATCCATCCACTGGAAGAGTCATGGCGCGTTATGGTCAAGCAATAGAGAACAACATCTATGATGACAGCGCTAACTTGTGCGGTGTCTTGATTCTTGGTAACAGCAGCGTCAAAGCCGCTTCTGATGGTAAGGTACTCGATATGGGATCAACTGATGAAACTTCATTCATCGTTATCTCACACAAAGAGAGCTACCAGACAATATACAAGAATGTAAAAAATGTCAGCGTCGAAATTGGACAGGAAGTGAAACAGGGTGATGTCATTGCAGAAGTAGATGTGGTTGGTGATAAAAAACAACCAATACTTTATTTTGCAATTGAGCAGTCAGGTATTCCACTTGATCCTGAAAGTTTCTTCTAAGATCAAAAGAATGTCAGATATAAAAAAGGATTGAAGTTAAATTCAATCCTTTTTTGATGCCCAAGAGATAGAGCATATCTCAATATATATGATTCAACTGCAATCATAGTTGAGCTTATTTGACCACAGCTTGCATCTAACTTAGAGATTCATCATCTTACATGCATCTGCATCTTGTGCGTCATTCTAACTGCAGTACAGCGCATATGGGATGTGAGTGAGTGGAACAAAGAGGAGAGGTGCATAAAAAAAGACTGCTGCAATGTTAAATATTGCAACAGTCAAATCTCCAAAATAGTTATATCAGAATGTCAGGTCTACTTATGTTTTCCATGACAATTTTTGTATTTTTTACCAGAACCACAAGGGCAAGGATCATTTCTACCAACTTTTGGTGTGTTACGTCTGACTGTAACAGGTGCTTCAGAATTCTGAGTACCTCTGGATTTACCAGCAGCTCTGTTTGCAGAATCAGTGAAAGCAGCAGCTTTTGAGTGTCTCTCAACAGTTTTAACTGGAGATCTTCTTTCTTGAGCTTCGTCCTTCTCTTTGATCTGAACACGAATCAAAATTTGAGCCATGAACTTATCAATATCCAACAGCATCTGGTTGAAGATGTCAAAACCTTCTAGTTTGTACTCAACAAGAGGATTCTTCTGAGCATAACTTCTGAGTCCAACAGCCTCACGTAATTCTTCAAGCATTGATAGGTGATCTTGCCATCTCATATCAATCTGTCTTAGATAATGGAAACGTAGGAAATCATTGAAAGGTTTTTCAGATGTAACTTCGACCTTAGCCATAACTTCATCTTTGATTGTCTTTCTTAGATATTCTTTCCAAGCTTCTTTATTTGAACCCTTCTCTAAAGGTTTTACAACAGTGTATGCTTCACTTTCCATCATAGAGATGATCTCTTTTGCTTCTGTATCATCTTTTTTCTCAAATGCTACATCAACAATGTGGTCAGTCAATTCAAAACAGAGATCAAGAACTTTATTCAATATATGTTCGTTTGATAGAATATCATCACGTTTTTCATATATAAAGTTTCTCTGTTCATTCAATACATCATCATATTCAAGAAGATGTTTTCTTATTTCAAAGTTTCTATCTTCTACCTTTCTCTGAGCTCTTTCAATGGAACCTGTCAACATTTTATGCTGTAGAGGCTCACCATCTTTCATACCAATCTTACCAAGAGTTTCTTTTAGATTATCATTTGCGAACAATCTCATAAGAGAATCATCTAATGATACAAAGAAACGAGAGCAACCAGGATCACCTTGACGACCTGCACGACCTCTCAACTGGTTGTCGATACGTCTTGATTCATGACGTTCTGTACCTAGAATGTAAAGACCACCAAGTGATTTTACCTCTTCGTAAGCTAGCTGCCATTTTGGTCTTACTTTCTCGATGGCCTCAGCAAGCTCTTCAGGAGATGCTTCTGTTCCAACAAGTTTTCTTGCCATGTTCTCGATGCTACCACCAAGTTTGATATCAGTACCACGACCAGCCATGTTGGTTGCGATTGTTACTGCACCCTTAGAACCAGCTTCTTCAATAATCAAGGCTTCACGAGCATGATTCTTTGCATTCAATACTTCATGTCGTATTCCCATCTTTCTAAGTAAGGTGGATATTACCTCACTCATTTCGATTGAGATTGTACCAACCAAGATAGGTTGACCTGTCTGGTGTACTCTAGCTATTTCATCACAAATTGCTTTCAATTTGAAACTATCATTGTAGTAGATATAATCTTGATCATCGATTCTCTGAATTGGTCTGTTTGTTGGAATTACAACAACATCCAATTTGTAAATCTTCATGAACTCCATGCTCTCTGTTTCGGCAGTACCTGTCATACCAGATAGCTTGTCGTACATTCTGAAGAAGTTCTGGAATGTGATGGTTGCAAGAGTCTTGTTCTGAGCGAGAACCTTGATGTGTTCTTTTGCTTCAATTGCTTGGTGAAGACCATCACTGTAACGTCTACCATGTAAGATACGACCTGTGAATTCATCAACAATCTGAACTTGATCATCTTGAACAACATAATCTTTGTCATTTTCAAAGAGACGAAGAGCTTTAACTGCCTGTGTTACATAGTGAACATATTCAAAGTTAGCACCTTCATATAAAGAACCTGAGATCAAATGCTTCTCTTGAAGTAAAGTTTCGATATGGGTCATACCCTGAGATGTGAAAGAGATACTCTTTCTCTTCTCATCAATCTTGTAATCACCTTTCTCATCAAAAGGATCAGCCTTTTTATCAAAACGGGCTAGAGGGTCTTGCTCATAATAATCTTTTGTCTTTGGATCTTTTTCACACTCAATAAGAGAGCCAGCAATACTTTGAGCTCCAAGTACTTGAGTACTATCATCTTCAGCTTGACCTGAAATAATTAAAGGAGTTCTAGCTTCATCAATCAAGATGGAGTCAATTTCATCAATGATGCAGTAATGGTGCTTAGGTTGAATTTTATCCTTGCTATCCCATTTCATGTTATCACGAAGATAATCGAAACCAAACTCGTTGTTTGTTCCGTAAGTGATATCTTTGGAATAGTTGATTCTTCTTGATTCATTATCAAGAGAGGAAACAATAACACCAACAGATAATCCTAAGAATTCGTAAATTGGTTTCATCCAATTCGCATCACGTTCAGCAAGGTAATCGTTAACAGTGATAACATGAACACCTTTACCTTCAAGAGCATTAAGATAAGCTGCAGGAACACAAGTTAAAGTTTTACCTTCACCTGTTTTCATTTCAAGTATTTTACCTCTATGTAAAACTACTGCACCCATTATCTGGACATCATAATGTCTCTGATTTAAAACACGAAAAGAAGCTTCTCTAGCTAATGCATATGCTTTAGGTAATAGACTATCTAAAGAAGTACCGTTTTTAATTTGTTTTTTAAATTCAGCTGTTTGTAATGGAAACTCTTCGTCTTTTAAGGACTTTGCCCATTCTTCTTGGGCGTTAACGAGTTTTACTATCGGCAATAGAGCTTTAACATCTTTGTCTTTTTTTGAACCAAAGATGGCTCGGAATAATGATTTGGCCATTTATTTCTCCAAATTTTTTTGGGCTTTGATATTTATTATACATATAAAACAGTTATAAGAAAAGTAAAATCTTGTTTTATTGGGACTTTCCTGCTCTTTTTTAGGGATTTACATAGGGTTTTGTTGAATTATGGCATTGATTTTGTTGATAATTTATCCATGTGTATAAAAAAGAGGGATTTTGAAGGGATAAAAAACATATAGATATGTATTCTTTTGCTTGTTTAGGTCGCATCATGAGGCCTAAATGGGCTCCGATGCTATGTTTTTCCTTTCCTAAATTTTGCGCTCTTGATTCAGGAAAATGAAAATTTATTTGATGAAACTAATTAATCTACTGACTAATTTATAAAACAACCTGTTTTTTTCTTTCCTTTTTACAGCAACCTTTGTATATTTTTTACATCGAAAAACTCAGGAGTATTTATGAACGAAGTAAAAGAACCTAATAAAAGGCCCATATATAGATTTTATGCTATCATATTAGCAGCCTTGATTATTTTTAATTTCATATTGACACCACTGCTTGTCAAAAGCCAAGTTACAGAAGTAGACTACAGTACATTTATTAATATGTTAGATGAAGGCCAACTTGATACAGTTCAGGTCAAAGCGAATGAAATATTTTTTACAGCACAATCTGATGGAACTCAGATTGAGCAGGTTTATTCAACAACAACTTTTGAAGATCCATCTCTTGTAGATAGACTTCTTACTGCAGGTGTTAAATTTGGATCTGTTGCACCCCAGGAGACAAACCCTTGGGTAGCATTGATTTTAGGTTGGGTGATTCCAATAATAATCTTTATAATAATAGGTCAGTATCTATCAAAACGTCTTCAAGGCGGTTCCGGTGGTGGAGGCCTTGGTGGGGCAATGTCTTTTGGTAAATCAAATGCAAAAGTCTATGTACCTTCATCTTCAGGCATCACTTTCAACGACGTTGCTGGTGAGGAAGAGGCGAAAGAGCTGCTGACGGAAATTGTAGATTTTCTTCAATATGGTGATAAATACACTCAGATTGGCGCAAAGCTTCCAAAGGGAGCACTGTTGGTGGGCCCTCCTGGAACTGGTAAGACAATGCTTGCAAAAGCTGTTGCTGGTGAGGCTCAGGTTCCATTCTTTTCAATCTCAGGTTCTGAATTTGTTGAGATGTTTGTAGGTATGGGTGCTGCTAAAGTTCGAGATCTATTCAAGCAGGCAAATGAAAAAGCTCCATGTATTGTATTCATCGATGAAATTGATGCAATTGGTAAGAAGAGAGACAGCCAAGGTCTTGGTGGTAATGATGAAAGAGAGCAGACCCTCAACCAGTTATTGACTGAGATGGATGGCTTTGATGCATCAAAAGGTGTTGTTATATTGGCAGCAACAAACCGCCCAGAGATTCTAGATCCAGCATTGCTCAGACCTGGACGTTTTGACAGACGAATTCCTGTTGAAATTCCTGATTTGATAGGTCGTGAGGCCATCCTAAGAGTGCATGCTAAAAATGTTAAGGTAGATGATGCTGTTGACTTCAATGCAATTGCAAGAAGTGCAACTGGAATGAGTGGTGCAGAATTGGCAAACATTATAAATGAAGCTGCACTTCATGCCGTACGTTTCAAAAGAGAGCTGGTCAATCAGAAGGACCTTGAAGAAAGTATTGAAGTTGTAGCTGCAGGTTATCAGAAGAAGAACAAGATACTGACAGATCATGAGCGTGAGATAGTCTCATATCATGAAATAGGTCATGCACTTGTTGCAGCTCTTCAATCCCACAGTGCTCCTGTTCAAAAGATAACAATAATCCCAAGAACATCTGGTGCACTCGGTTACACAATGCAGGTTGAAGAAGAAGAGCACAACCTCATGAGTAAGGAAGAGCTTGAGAATAAAATTGCAACATTCACTGGTGGACGTGTGGCTGAAGAGCTAATCTTTGGAAGCATCACAACAGGCGCTTCTAATGATATAGAGCAGGCAACAAGATTGGCACGTGCCATGGTAACTCGTTTTGGTATGGATGATGAAATTGGTATGGTTGCTTTAGAAACTGTAAACAGTCCATATTTGGGTGGAGATACATCTCTTGCATGTTCTGCTGAAACATCAGCTAAAATTGATAAAGTTGTAATTGAAATTGTTCAAAAGCAATATGCAAAAGCAAAAAAACTTCTATCAAGCAATAAAGATAAACTTGATGAACTTGCACTGTTCTTGTTGAAAGAAGAGACCATAACAGGTAAGGAATTTATGGATATCTTGAAGCAAGAAAAAATTGAAGCATAATATTAGATTGTAAATACTTTGATTGAAGAGAGGCCTTAGGGCCTCTCTTCTGTATGTGTACAGAATGATCTGAAGATATTTATAATGTGTCAAAATGATACATTATTGTTGATATATAACACTCACTATGATAAAATAGGGCTATGAAAATATGCTACACAGGCGGAGGTACACTCGGCCATGTATATCCTGCAATTGCCATCAAAGAATCTCTTGATAAAAGAGATCTTGATTTGGATTGTTATTGGATTGGAAGAGATGAAGAGCAAGAGCGCTCTGCAATAGAGAAGAGTGGAATTGACTTTTATTCAGTCAGCAGTGGAAAGTTACGTCGTTATTGGTCAGTAAGAAACATTTCAGATATATTCAGAATAATAAAAGCATACAGACAGAGTTTGAAGATACTGAAGAAACACAGAGTGGATTTGGTTTTTTCAAAGGGCGGATTTGTCTCTGTTCCGGTTGTCTATGCTGCTCATAGATTGAAGATAAAAATTGTAACACATGAATCGGATAGAACGTTGGGACTTGCAACCAAGCTCAACGCTAGAGTTGCAGATAAAGTTCTCCTTGGTTTCAAAAATGATCTACTTGATGATAAGAAATACATCTACACGGGAAATCCAATAAGAAAATCCCTCTGCAAGTGGTTGAAAGTAAAAAGTGAGGGTGGTGTTGATGATTTTGCAAAAACTCTTGTTGAAGAGGATGAGAGCTTCAAAGAATTCTACAGCACTCTCAATGAAAAGTTTGTTGATGGCAAACCAATGATTTTAATCACAGGTGGTTCTCTTGGAGCTCTTGAGATAAACAATCTGATCTGGAGCAACTTGGACACTCTTCTTGAGAGATACAACATCTATCATCAGATGGGAAAGACCTACAAGAAAATTGACAGGATGGGTTATATTGGAGTCAAGAATATTGGAGATGAGATAGGTTATCTCTATTCAAAATGTGATCTATGCATCTCGCGCTCTGGAGCTGGCACGCTGAATGAGATATTGAAATTCAAAGCAAACAGTCTTTTGATTCCTCTTTTGAACAATGCAAGTCGTGGAGAGCAGGTTTTAAATGCAGCCTATTTTGAGGATAAAGGTCTTGTGAGAGTGTTAAGAGATAGAGAAAATACACAAAACTTTATAGACACCATCAATGATTTGATAAATAATAAGGCAAGCAATAAAGAGCTTGATGATCTTGATTTTATTCAAGATAACAGAATGTCTAATGACAAAATATGTGATGAAATATTATCACTTATGAAGGAGTAGTTATGGATTGGGGAATAACATTAGGAAGTACATACTTCAACAGTTTGGATATAATTATTTTTAGTCTATCCTTAATTGGCGGTATCAGTGGAGCATTTGAAGGCTTTGCTAAATCTTTTACTTCGAAAGCAGGTCTGATTGTGGGTCTCATAGTTGGTATAATGTTTACAAAACCAGTATCTGAGGTGATCCTTGATAGATTTTCAATGAATCCTCTTTTGGCAGCCTTGGTATCATTTGTAGTTACATTCTTAGTTGGTTACTGGGTCTTGATATGGCTTGGTTCTGTACTATCAAACCTATTGAGCAAGCTTGGAATTGGAGTGGTTGATGCACTTCTTGGATTTGTATTTGGTCTCATCCTGACATTCTTTGTCTGCGGTGGAATTTTATATGTGTTCTCTTTCCAACATTTTGTTGATCTATCGAGCATAGTTGGCGATTCATACCTATACAATAATTATATTGTGAGCTTGATTCCAATGGTAGCAGAGAAGGTGACCTCTTAATGTTTGAAAAATTAAAATCCACTCAACCTTTGATTGCTTCAGAAATTGAGGAATCAATCAGAAGCAATACTTTTTCTGCTTCCTCTCTGTACTGTGGAAATGAATACTCATCCAAAATGACCGCTGCAATTGAGACAGCAAAAGCACTTTCCTGTCATGAAGATGGATTGAAAGATTGCACATGTCCATCATGTGTGAATTTCAACAATCTGACAATGCAGAATGTGGTCATTGTGAGCAACAGAAATTACAGCACTCGAATCAAAGCTGCGGTTGAAAGATTCATTCAACTCCGTTCTGATTTTTCAAAGCAGTACTTGATAGAGACTGTACGAATACTTCTTCTATCCTATCATTCCTGTCTTTATACAGATAAGAACAAAGCTCTGTTCACAGCAGCCTACAATGCAAATGATATGCTGATTGAATTCAGCTATCATAAAGAGCCATACAAGATAAATGAAGCCAAGAAGTTCACCAAAAATTTATTGACCACCATGAAGCCACTGCTGGATCAGGATAAGAAGAATCTAACCAACTTGAGTGTTGATGCTGTTAGAAATCTGCAGCTTTGGGTGGGGCAGACAAAGATAAAAGATAAAGCAAAGATCATCATCATTGAGGGAATTGAGAAAAGCAACGATAGTGTAAGAAACTCTCTTTTGAAGATCTTAGAGGAGCCTGGGGAAGGCACTTACTTCATATTGCTATCCAGCAATCCTGGAAGAATTATGAAGACAATATTATCTAGAGTCAGAAGATATTATTTCCCACCAATTCAAAAGAGCCTTCAGATAGAGAAGATCAAATCTTTCCAGATGGAAGACAGCTCTGTTGATACCTTTGAAAAGTTCTTCCTTTCATGTGGTGGATTCAAAGAAGCAGAATATGAAGATTATTTAAATCAGATTGTTGAATCATTCTATGATAGGTCAAAAGAGCTTTCATTGGAAGAAATTTGGAAATTCTGCATTTTATTTGATAAAACCGAACAATCTGATTATATTCTAAAGATACTTGTAGAGAAAATAGAGAGAGCATTTCTTGAAAACAAAATCAGTGCAACACAAGCAAGAGCACTGGTGAAGATAATAAATGAAGATTCTATTGGCTACAAAGTGTTTAATATTTCAAAGAAGAATTTCTTTGAAAGTTTGTATAGAAAACTATTGGGGGTGATAGGTGAATAAATTTGTAAAGAAAGCTTTAGAAAAAATTGACCAGCTAGATACAAAACAAATTGTTCAGGTAATCAACAGTCAAGAAAACTTCATTCAGACATTGGAAAGAGTTTTAGATAGTCTTCCTCAGGGAGTCATCCTTTTGAATCCAAAGCACAGGGTTGAATACATCAACTATCCTGCTCGAAGACTTCCATCTGTTAAAAGATTGAGAAATTATGATGGATTCTCCATATATGATATCATTCAAGATGATAATGTTTCAAAGTATCTCAAAGATGTATTCAAGTACAAACAGAGTGAAGAGGATAATGAATTCAACTATCAGTGGGGTGATGAGGTAAGAACCTATCAGGTGACAGTGTCTCCAATAATCTGTGCAAGAGATGAACAGCTTGATCTCAAACTTGTTATCTTCGAAGATGTGACACTCAGCAAGAGAAATGAAACAAGACTCAGAAGATCTGAATCCTTGGCTTCAATGACAACCATGGCAGCTGGTGTTGCCCATGAGATAAAGAACCCTCTTGCTGCAATGGGAATACATCTTCAGCTTCTGACAAAGACCTTTGAGAAAAAAGGTACACTGACATATGATGATGCAGAGCGCTACATCGATGTTCTGAGTGAGGAAATAACAAGGTTGAATTCAATTGTTGTCGATTTCTTGTTTGCAGTTCGTCCTATGGATACACAGCTCAAGCTCAGCTCTTTGACAAGAATACTTGAAGGAGTGAGTGAGTTTGTTGAACCTGAATTGAATGAACATGGAATAAGTCTTGTTAAGAAGTTCAACACAATTCCAAAATTGAGGATTGATGAGAATCTTTTCAAACAGGTTGTTCTCAATATAATAAAAAATGCCATGAATGCATCTCATGAGGGTGATTCAATAACGCTTGAAACTCGTTTATCAGGAAATGATGTCAAGTTCATCATCAGGGATACTGGTGATGGAATGGATGAGAAAACACAAGCAAAAATATTCGAGCCATATTTCACCACAAAAGCAACAGGAACAGGACTTGGTTTGACAGTTGTCTATAAAGTTATAAAAGAACATAAAGGCGATATAAGTGTGAGCAGCAAGAAAGGAGAGGGGACAGAATTTGTTATAACTCTTCCAGTTCCTGCATCCCAACGCCTTGCTTTAGATAATACATTGAATATCGAACATGAAAATTTAGACGGAGATAAGTATAGTGGTTAAAACAATATTGGTCTGTGATGATGAAAAAAATATCAGAGAGGGACTTGGTCTTGCATTGGAAATGGATAATTACAATGTATTGCTTGCCGAAAGTGGTGAGGTTGCATGGTCTCAGATAAATAAAAATGATGTTGATTTGGTTATAACTGATTTGAGAATGGAAGGAATGGGAGGAGAGGAACTGCTTAAGAAGATAGTGAGTTCCTATCCAAATATCCCTGTGTTCATACTCACAGGACATGGTACCATTGAGACAGCCGTAAATGCCATGAGAGATGGAGCTGTAGACTTTTTCACAAAGCCTGTAGATCTTGATAGATTGTCATTGATGGTCAAAAAATCATTGAAAAACAAAGACCTCCTTGATGAAAATATAAAGATAAAAGAAGAACTTGCTGCCTTAAAAGCTAAAAATAGATATGGCAAGATGATTGGAACCAGCAACAAGATCAAAGACTTGATGGATACAATTGCTCAGGTTTCATCTTCCAAAGCATCTGTTTTGGTAACTGGTGAATCAGGAGTTGGTAAGGAATTGGTAGCTGATGCAATACATCAATTATCACCTAGAAGAACAGGTCCTTTTATAAAGGTGCACTGTGCAGCTCTTACAGAGAGTCTTCTTGAGAGCGAGCTGTTTGGTCATGAAAAAGGTGCTTTTACTGGTGCAATTGCAGCAAAAAAAGGACGATTCGAACTGGCTGATGGTGGTACAATATTCCTTGATGAAATTGGGGAGATCAATCTATCTACCCAGATAAAGATTCTAAGAGTTCTTCAGGAGCATCAATTTGAACGAGTTGGTGGTGAGAAGACCATCAATGTTGATGTGAGAGTTGTCACTGCTACAAACAGAAATCTTCAAGAAGAGATAGAGAAAGGTAATTTCAGAGAGGATCTGTTCTACAGATTGAACGTTGTTCATCTTACAGTTCCACCTCTTCGAGAGAGAAAAGAGGACATACCTCTGCTGATGACAGCCTTCTTGGAGCAGATCAACAATGAAAATGGACGAGATATAAAAGGTTTCACAGATGCAGCAAAGCATTCAATGCTTTCCTACGATTGGCCTGGAAATATAAGAGAGCTAAGAAACTGTGTTGAAGCTGCAGTTGTTCTATCTAGAAATGACCTCATTGAAGTTGGAGACCTTCCTCTTCAGGTAAGAAAGTTGAGTGAGAATCCATCCATCACTGTTGATATTGGAACAAGTCTTGCGGATACTGAGAAGCAGCTCATTCTTGAAACTTTGGCGGCTGTAAATGGTAACAAGACTAAGGCTGCTGAGATCTTGAAGATTGGTAGAAAGACTCTTCATAGAAAGATTGAAGAGTATTCAAAAACTGTAGATAAATAAAAATTTGAGCACACCTGAATTGGTTGTGCTCTATTTATAGGGAGATATTTTAATATGAAAAATGATTTCACAGAGATCTTTAAAGAGAGAGTTTTGAAAAGTGCGCAGTCCCATGAAAATGAAATTGATCCAATCAAGATCTTTTTAAATGTCTTCAATCTCAAGAAAGGGATGAGCCTTGCAGAGGTGGAAAGCATTCTTAACTCTAAATCCTCTGTATTGGGCGATGATTTTTATTCTCTCTGTCCTTCTACCGTCGTCAACGGTTTCAATTCTATATATGTTTGGTTGAGTGAGGAAAAAGGACTCTATGCAGTTTATGCTGTGAATGAAGATATTGAGGCAGAAGGTTTTGCACTGCCACTAAAAAAAATGTTCTATGAGTTGGAAAAGATATTTGAGATCAAGTATGGAAAGTACAATCATAAAGAGGAGACTCTTGAAGATATAGCAAATCATTACAATGATTGGACAGTTGCCCTTGAGATGGGAAAGGTAAGTCTTGAGACTGTATTCAATGAAGAGAGTGGATCCACAATGTCAAACAATCTAAAGCAGATCTTGATTGGTGCAACCAAAGAGCAGAACAGCAAAGCCAATATTGTGGTTGTTTATAAATTTGATAACTGCTGCGATTGATGATGGTGAAAACTGAATCAAATTATTTTGATTGTCCGTATTAAAAGAATAATTTACCTGCTATACTTTTACAGCTAGGAAAAATAAATGAAGAGTACAGAAATAGAAGATATATTTGATAAGGATGGGATTTTAGATAAAAATCTTCCATCATATGAAGTTAGAGATGGTCAGATTGAGATGGCCAAAACTGTTGCAAAAGCTTATGAAGAGAATGATATTGCAATAATAGAAGCAGGTACAGGAATCGGCAAGAGCTATGCATATCTGGTTCCAGCCCTCTACAATGCAATAAACAATGGAGAAGAGAAAACTGTTATAGCAACAGCTACCATAAATCTTCAATCTCAGCTCTTCAAAAAAGACATACCACAGCTGTTCAAAATATTGAAGAAGGAGTGCAGTGTCGCTCTTTCTGTTGGTCGTGGTAACTATGTATGCATAAGACGAGCAAGAGAGAGACTTGAATCTGATGCAATACTTTCAACAGATCCAACATCAAGATATGGTGAGTTTGCCAGTTGGTTGGCAAATACTGAAACAGGTCTTTTGAATGAATATCCATCATATCTTCCCTATGAATATTCAGAAGTGAACAGTGACTTTGAGCTCTGCTCAAATTTTAAATGTCCACATAGAAAAGAATGTTTTTACTACAAAAACAAAGAGCAATGTCTTGAATCAAGAATCATTGTGACAAATCATCATCTACTTTTCACAGACGCAAGAAGCAGAAAGGACAATGAGATTGATTTCACAGAAGAGGCTGTTCTTCCTCCTTATAACAGACTTATAATTGATGAAGCCCACAATATTGAATCCACTGCAACAGAGTTCTTCTCTCAGACCTACAGTGGTCACTCCGTATTGAGAAGAATCAGCAAGATAATGATTGCAGAAAAAGGAAAGGGACGAAACCTCATTGAAAGTATGGGTGCATATTCCACTCAAGGTGTTTCCATTGACAGTGCTGTTGAATCACTTTACAAGCTGAAACTTGCAGTTGAGAAACTCATTGAGTATCTTCTCTCAACATTCAACAAAACAAATTATGAACCAGTTTTCATACAAGCTCAGCATCAAAGACGACTTACCGAATTCATAGCTCTATCTAAGGATATTGTGGAGAGTGCAGATAATTTAGGAAGAAGCGTTGAGCAGCTGCTTAAATACTGTGAGATTCCAGATACGGAGCAGAACAAAGAGAGAGAGCTGAAAGCAAACATAACTAGAATACTTGCAGAGACAAGCACTCTTGATACATTCTGTGATTTCCAATCATGGACTGAAGATATTCATTGGTTCGATGCAGACAGACGCCGTGGAAAAGTAGTTGATATGAAGGTCATAATATCACCTCTTGAAGTTGCAACCTCCCTTGTTGGAGATCTGTACAGCAATCTTGATACCATTGTCTTCACAAGTGCCACTTTGAATCTTGATGATGATTTCAAATACTGGGGATCTCGTATTGGACTTCCTTATCCAACTAAAAAGACGTTCCTGAAGCAGTCTCTCTTATCACCATTTGATTATGAAAACAGACTTCTGCTTCTCACTCCATCTGATGCACCAAGTTCCCCATATATGGGAAACGCAACAGGGGAGAGAGAGCACAAAGAGATGGAGGATGCGACCTACAATTATAACTACTACATGGCTGAGACAATATTCAAGAGTGTTCAATCTTCTGATGGAGGAGCACTTGTGCTGTTCACCGCTCGAAAGACAATGATGGATGTGAGAGATATTGTTATAGATATGTTTGAAGAGGAAGGCCTTCCTCTTCTGACCCAGGGCGAGATGAACAAGGATCTTCTTCTGAATAATTTCAAAAATGATCAGAACTCAACACTGTTTGCATTGAACTCTTTCTGGGAAGGAATAGATGCTCCTGGAAACACCCTACGACTTGTCATCATTGTGAAGCTACCATTTCATGTACCGTCTCAACCAATTATTAAAGCTAGAAGCCTTGATATTGAAAAACAGAACAAGAGTGCATTCTTCTCTCTTTCTCTGCCTGCCGCCACAATGAAATTGAAGCAGGGCTTTGGACGACTTATGAGATCAACGGCTGATTATGGTGTTGTTCTTATTCTTGATTCCAGGATAACAACCAAGAATTATGGTAAGTACATGCTCAGATCATTGCCACCATGCTATCATCCTGAAACACTGACAGATACTGTCTGTGATAAGATTGAAAACTTCTTATATTCTGATAAAGAATAATATAGAAATTAAAAGATATCATATTCAATTTGTATCATCAATTATAAAAATTATGTAATTTTAATACAGATTTAAATATGATATAATATCCGCATATAAAGAAAGCTTCCTACTGAGAGGAAGCTTTTTGTATGGGTTAAATATTATAATTTATTCAACTACTGCTAATACATCTGCCATATTGAGGATCAACATCTCTTCGCTATCAACTTTAACCTGTGTACCGGCATATTTGTCATGTAGAATTTTATCTCCAACTTTAACTGTAATAGCTTCTTCATCGTCGCCTACTGCAACAACAGATGCAATTTGAGTTTTTTCTTGTGCAGACTGAGGAATAAAAAGACCTCCAGCTGTTTTAGCCTTCACTTCTTCCATCTTTACTAGAATTCTGTCTCCTAAAGGTCTTACTGTCATAATCTTATTCTCCTTGAATTTTTTAATAATTATTAAATCGTTCATTCAAAATGAACTTGTTTAAAATATAACAATAACAGTGTATATCGGCAACATCAATTTTAAAAAAATCGGTATTTTTGATACTTTCATTCACCTTTTTATCTATTTGATTATAAATATTGTCAAAGTTATTTAAAGTGAGAGCTTGCAGACATAAATGTTTGTGATATTAAAACATACATATATTCCTATGATGATGATTCACTCGGTTTGAATTGATGATTTTGGATGCAGAAAAACACTGAATTGGAAATCTCAGTGTCAGCTGTTTTTAAGATTTACGGTTTGCACTTATGTGCTTTGCAAGAGTGTACAATAACTTATTGTTGTCAATTGGCTTTGCAAGATGATCATTCATTCCAACAGATATGGACTTGTTTATATCATCGATGTAAGCATTGGCACTCAGTGCAATTATTGGAATGTTTTTGTTGAACTTTCTGATCTCTGATGCAGCTTCCAAGCCATTCATAACAGGCATTCTTATATCCATAAGAACTGCATCGTATGAATTGCTGCTGACAGCCTCAACACCCTGCTTTCCATCTGTAGCAACCTCTGTTTTTATACGGAATTGACTCAGCATCTTCTGAACAATAATTGAATTGATCTTGATATCTTCACATAGAAGAATCTTCTTATCGAAAAGACAGTCTGTATTGACAGTGTCGTAGCTGTTCATCTCTCTATCAAAATTCTCTTTTGTTGATAGCTCCATAGGCAATTCCACTGTATAGGTTGTTCCAACATTCAAAGTGCTGCTGCACTTTATGCTTCCTCCCAAAAGATTGACCAGTTTCTTAACAATATAAAGGCCAAGTCCTGAACCACCTACAGCTTTGGAGAAGATGTTCTCCTCCATTGAGAACTTATCAAACATTCTCTTCTGGAATTCCTCACTCATACCGATTCCGTTATCTGATATTGTATGACGGGACATAACAGTGCTGTCATCTTGAGGTATGAATTCATACTTCCACTCTATGTTGCCATTTTGTGGTGTGTATTTGATGGCATTGGTAAGAAGGTTGATGATGACCTCTGAAATCCGGCTATCATCCACATAAACATATTCAGGTTTCTTCGATAGACAGTGAGCAAGAAAAGATATGTTCTTCTCCCGTATCTTTGTTGATATAATGGTCTTCAAACCGTGGCAGCAATCTTCTGTTCTTACATGATGTTTGTTGAGAACAATTTTACTGTTTTCAATATTTTGAGTATCAAGTAGGTCATTGAGAAGTACCTCAAGATATTTACCACTGTATTTTATATCAGTGAAATGTTTGTGTAGCTTCTCATCTTTTACCTCAGTCAATGCAATGTCACTTATACCCATAATAGCAGTAAGAGGAGTTCTCATATCATGGCTCATTCTAGCTAAGAAGTCAGACTTGCTTTCGTTTGCTCTCTGAGCTTCATCCGCAAGACTCTTGAGTCTTTTCTGAATTGCTATATCCTTTTTTGTCATCTTTGTGATGTCTTTGCAGACCACAAGAATAAGCTTCTTATGCTCATCAACATTTGTGATTGTTATGTGCTTTCTTTTGTTATCGACTGTGTCTATGAAGTAACCACTCTCATCCTCATTTTTTAAAATATAGGAGCACAGATCAATCCATTGCTTTTTGGTTGGCTTCTTATCTTTTGCCTTTTTATAAAGGACAGTCAAGAATGCATCAATATCTGATGTTTTATTCAAGTCATCAAAATCATCAGTCTTATCATTTACATATACAAGATTGACCATATCAATTGAATGACTGATTCTTGCAATGAATTCATTTTCCTGTTTTATCAGATAGGTGAATATATCATTTTGAGAGAATATGACTGTCTTATCTATAAGATAGAGAACTGCCTCTCTATGATTGTTGATAGGATTGGTGTAGTAAGAGACCATGATCTGAATGTTCTTGAAATTATTCTTAGGAAATAATATGGAATACTCACCCTCAATTTTATTCTTAGCACCATAATTCTTTTTGATGTTTGAGATGGAGAATTTCTGCATGAACTCTTCTCTTTCAAAAGGAAAGACAAAATATTTTGCATTGGTCTTTATTATGGCTTCATCAAGATAAAGATCATCTGTCTTGATCAGTTCCTGCTGCTGCTTCAAGAAAATAATTCTTCCTGTCTCTAGATCTATTCTGACGTAGGTAAGAATCTTGTTGTCATTCAAGGTATCAATTGATTTGCTGTAGTTATTGTGTAACTGCTTTTCTGTTTCAAGGTCTTTTGTGCGATCATAAAACTTTGCAATCAATTTGAAGACCTCTCCATCTTCATTGAGCATAGGCGTCAACTCTATGTTGAAATAAGAAGGTTTTGTTTCATTTCTTTTTACAAAGGAGTAGAGGTTGTCAATAAGAATTGTCTTCTTGGTCTCTATTGCTTGCTTTTCATATTTAAGAATGCTTTTGTTGATACCAGGAACACTGAATTCCTCAAGCCTCTTGCCAACGATATTTTTCTCAAGTACGTTGAATATTGAGCAAAGTGATTTATTTGCTTTTTCAAATCTCAGATCTGCGTCTTTTATGTAATATGCATTTTCAGAATTTTCAAATATAAATTCAGACTCAACATTATTTTGAACGATGATCTGTTTCAATTTGGTCTCAACAGTTGTTATTTCAATTATGCTTATGAGACCAGCTATCTCATTGTTCTTGTAGTAAGGCATCTTGTATGCATGACTGTAAATTGTATTGCCATCTATTTCTATTTTATCTGTTAAAACTGTGTAGGCCTTTTTTTTACTGAAAATTACGTTATCGCTGTCTATATATTGCGATGCATGTTCAGGTGGGTAAAATTCCTCATCAGTCTTTCCGATTATGTCACTGAATTTTTCAATTTGAAATTGCTTTTGAAATGCTGGATTGATTCCAAGATATCTTCCATCAATATCCTTCCAAAAAATTGGAACAGAGTAGCTGTACATCATTTCATTGAATTGAGAATAATTTACCACAGTCTCATCTAGCATGGAGTTAGCGCACTCTACATCATCACTTATCATTGCAAAGATCTCAAATTCATTACCTTTGAGTCTTGCAATCATACCAGTGATTATTACTTCCTGCATAATTGAAAGAGAGTTCATGATTTTAACTGTAACTTTGAAAGATCTATCACATTTAAAAGAATTGTTGATATCTGAATAAAGTCTCTGCTGATCATCTGAACAAATGGCATTTATGAGCTTGCCATCATAGAATTTTGTCAGCTGTGATTTATTTGAAAACAAAAGAAACTTTGTTAGATCTGTAGATACATAGGATAGGGTCAGATCTTCATTCATAGAAAAGCTGATGAGTCCACCAGGTATCTTAATTTTATCAGATAAAAGTGCTGTTTCAATATTGACAATCTTGAATGTCTCATTCTTTTTGATTGTCAGAAACTTCAATTCAATCAAAGATTTTTTGCCTTCTTTAGTGGTGATTCCCAATGTTAGAGTGGCACCAAAAAATGCTGAAGATATTTTTGATATGCTGAGTTCAGTTTCTAAGGGATCTGTATTTATGTTCTCAATATCATATTGATCAATGAGATATCTATGCAATTCATCTCTTCTTTCAATAGACAGATGAACACTCTTCTTTGATATTTTATCAACCCATGTAAAATGGTCAGATAAAAATTCAATTGAAGATTGAAAATTGGAATTGCCAAATAATGAAGTGGCAAAAGATTGTATGAGTAATGTATTTTTTTGAGTATCATCAAAATCTGTTCTGTTATTCATTCTTCTTCTTCCCAATTCTTTTAAATCCTATTTGAATTATTCTTACAGATATATGCACAGGCAAACAAATTAAAATAATTATCAACACTTATTTAAAAAAACAGTAATTATAAAATTTTTTAATTTAATTTGATTCTTTATGCATTTGAATTTGTAACAAATAAAGAATTTATTCATAAATTACATATTGAGAGGTATTATATCCTATTGGTTACAGGAATAGCAAGTTTTTTTCCTGGCTCAGATTTTTCTATAAATGATGATTCTGCAAATATTAGTTAAGTATAACTAAAAATTTAGTTAAAAATGTTATTTGATAGGAGAATCACTAGAAAAAATATTATAATATTTATTTTCATCAATTTTAGCTTTTCAATAAATAACTCACAAATGTAAAGCTATTTGTTATTTTTGTATTGATTTTGTTATTTCTGATACCAAATATGTTAATATATTAATGCTTTTTGGATTATTTTTTGACAATTAAAATTGCATATCTGTTGATTCGCGTTAGTACATTGCAATTTAATAGGATGCATTTCTGTACTGCTTTTGAACAGAAATCATTCAATACATCGTGATGAATGGATTTTAAAATGTATCATTCATCGATTAATTAATTTTATTAATTTGGTCTTTTTGTTTGCCTATTGCTGATAATCTTCTTATATTATTTATGTAACTTATAAGAGAGGTAAACAGAGTATGGAATGCGATATAAAGGATATAATGCCATTACAATTTAATGATCATTTTTGCAGTTCTAACGCTGCCCTTGAGAACCTTGCAAAGAACTTTTATAAGCTAGCTGAAAAATTTATACACAATAAGATGTATGATAAAGGGCTTGATTGTTACTGCGATGCGTTTTTGATAAGAAATTTATCAATAGAGGATAGCGATGAACAGTTTATAGATTTTTTTAAAGTTCAATTTACCATATATCAACTTGGAAAGAAAAACATAAGAGTTGCCTTGAGTGAAGGCGATATGATCTTTGATTTGATTCAGATGGAATGGGAAAGAATTCAAGCTGAGCTTGAAGCAAGTCTGTTTGAAATTGATGAGAGAGGGCTTCATGATTGGTATAAGAATATTGAGATTGATTTTCCTTGGATGTGCAATTCAACCATGTTTGAGATGTAATTGGGTAATATTGGGCCACTGAATTTGGATCATATTTTAATATGAGCCATAATTCCCCTATATACAGTTCACTATTTTATAAATGTATCAAAATAACACACTTATTCAGTAAAAAATATGAAATGTGTCATTTTGATACTATTTTTTTGTCAAAAAATGGCATTTCCTTTAGAATTCTAAGTATAATTGGCGCAAAAAGCCTTCTTTTACTAATAAAAGACAGAAAAGGCAACTAAAAATAAGTATTTTTTGGTAAAATTAAAAAGTTGGCATGCAAGTTGCAATGTTATCTATGTCCAGGAGGATAGATTACAATGAAAACTAAAAAGAACATGCTTAACATAGAAGATACTTATACATCCAGAGAAGACGCTAGCGTCTTATCATTTTATATGAAAGAGTTGAACAAAATTCCTCTATTGACCAGAGAAGAAGAAGTTGTTCTTGCTAAAAAAGCCAAAGAAGGTAATAAAAGAGCCAGAGATAAGATGATTGAATCAAATCTTAGATTTGTAGTTAAAATTGCTAAAAACTATCAAAACCAAGGACTACCACTATCAGATATAATCAATGAAGGTAACATCGGTTTGATGACTGCAATTGATAAATTTGATGTAGATAAAGGATATCACTTTATCTCCTATGCTGTATGGTGGATCAGACAATCTATCGTTAAAGCGATTAACGAGAAGAGCAGAGCTGTTAGACTTCCTTTAAACAGAACCAATGAGCTGTTGCAGATTCAGAAAGCTGAGAAAGCTCTGATGCATGCAAACGGAGAGGAACCAACTGTTGAGGAAATTGCACAAGAGACCAACCTAGATCCAAAAAATGTTGAAACTTTGAAATCCATTTCAAGGGATTTGGTATCACTTGATGCACCAGTATTTACTGATAACGCACAGAGCAGCATTGGTGATTATGTTGAAAGTGATAATGCAACACCAGATGAAGTTGTGATGAATACTTTACTTGTTGAAGATATCAACGAGGCATTGAACGCACTCACAGATAAAGAAAAAGACATTCTTGAAAGAAGATTCGGCTTGAACGGAAAGGCAAGAATGAGTTTGAAAGAAATCGGAGAGTTATATAATCTAACTAAAGAAAGAATCAGACAGATTGAAAAGAAATCCCTTGTAAAATTAAGAGATGTTGATACATTCAAAAGTCTTGAAAGTTATTCAGCATAATATCAATTAAGTTGGTAAAAATGCATTAAAATATATATTTATCTATAAAAAGAGAGCGATTGCTCTCTTTTTTTGCATATTTTGGCTTTATTGTTGTATATTTTTTTTTAAAAATAAATATTTATTCATTTACTCATATATCAATTCATTTTTTCCATAAAAATTCTCTAAGATTTTGACATACATTTAAAATTAACGTAGTATTACAACACTAGTATGAAAGAATAATTTTTTTCGGAGGAGATTATGAAATCAAATGACATTCAGTATGTTTACTTTTTCGGTGACGGAAAAGCTGATGGCACTGCAGCAATGAAAGACTTGCTCGGAGGCAAAGGTGCCAACTTAGCAGAGATGACCTCTATCGGACTTCCAGTACCTCCTGGATTTACAATCAGCACAGCTGCTTGTGAATATTTCAACACTCACAATGGTGAGCTACCTAAGACCCTAGAAGATGAAGTTTTACTCACATTAAAAAAACTTGAAAAGACAATGGGCGCAAAACTAGGGGATAAAGAGAATCCTTTATTGGTATCAGTTAGATCTGGTGCAGCACAGTCAATGCCAGGTATGATGGATACTGTTTTGAATCTTGGTTTGAACAAAGATTCAGTTGCAGCTCTCATCAAGAAATCAGGCAATGAAAGATTTGCTTGGGACAGTTACAGAAGATTTATCCAGATGTTTGGTGATGTTGTAATGGATGTACCACATCATGAATTTGAAAGTGCTTTGCAGAACGTTAAAGACGAAAACAACATGGTATTCGATACAGAACTTGGTGTGGATCAATTAAAAGAGATCATCTCAAGATATTTCCTTGTTTATAAGAGATACACTGGCGAAGAATTCCCAACAGATCCTCAAGAACAGCTATTCAAATCTATCAAAGCTGTATTCAACTCATGGAACAACGATAGAGCAATCCATTACAGACAGATGAATGATATCAGAGGTCTTTTAGGAACAGCTGTTAACGTTCAGACCATGGTATTTGGTAATATGGGTGAGACATCAGGAACTGGTGTTGCATTCACACGTGATCCATCAACTGGTGAGAACAAATTCTACGGTGAATATTTGATGAACGCACAAGGTGAAGACGTTGTAGCTGGTATCAGAACTCCACAGCCTATTGAAACATTGAACAAAGTTAACCCTGCAGTTTATCAACAGCTTGTTGATATCAGAGGAACTCTTGAAAAGCATTATCATGATATGCAGGATCTTGAGTTCACAATTCAGGAAGGCAAGCTATACATGCTTCAGACAAGAAATGGTAAGAGAACTATCTTCAGTTGGTTGCGCTCTCAAGTTGAGATGGTAGAAGAGAACTTAGTGAGCAAAGAAGTTGCAGTATCAAGAGTACCTGCAGGTGAATTCAACAAACTATTCGCTCCTATCCTAGATAACAAAGTGATCAAAGAAAAAGGCATCGAAGAGATAGCTCATGGTCTGAACGCTTCACCAGGTGGTGCAACAGGTCAGATTTACTTCACAGCTTCAGCTGCAGAAGAAGTAGCTAAAACAGGTCGTGGTGTTATACTTGTAAGAACTGAAACATCTCCTGAAGATATCAAGGGTATGGCAGTTTCTAAGGGTGTTGTAACATGTCGTGGTGGTATGACATCTCACGCAGCTGTAGTTGCTCGTGGAATGGGTTGTCCTTGTGTTTCTGGTGTAAGTGCTATCAGAGTGAATGAACCAAAGAAATACATGGAAGTCAATGGCAAACGTTTTGAAGAAGGCGATTACATCTCTATTGATGGTTTCACTGGTTCTGTTTATGGCGTTGAAATTGCTGTTAGACCTTCTGAAATTGTACAGGTATTGAATGGTACAATGGAAGAGAGTGAATCTGCATTGTATGGCTACTACAAGACTTTCATGGGTTATGTAAACTCAATCAAACAACTTGGTGTTAGAACAAACGCTGATACTCCTCAAGACGTAAAGATGGCAACATTGTTAGGTGCTGAAGGTATTGGTCTATGTAGAACAGAACACATGTTCTTCGGTGGTACAAGAATTGGTAGCATCAGAAAAATGATTCTAGCTGATAACTTGATGCAGAGAGTTGATGCTCTCAATGAATTGCTTCCTATGCAGAGAGGCGATTTCTATGAAATCTTTAAAGTTCTAGATGGTAAAGAAGCAACCATCAGATTGCTTGATCCACCTCTTCATGAATTCCTCCCAAATGATCATACATCTCGTCATGAATTGGCACTTGATCTTGGCATCAGCCAGGAAGAAGTTGCAATGAAGATCTCTCAACTTCATGAGTTCAACCCAATGTTAGGATTCAGAGGTTGCAGATTGGCAATTGTATATCCTGAAATTCTAAGAATGCAGGTAAGAGCTATCATGGAAGCTGCAGTTCTGATCAAACAGGAAGGCCTAAATGTTCATCCTGAAATCATGATTCCACTTGTAGGTAACTACAAAGAATTTGAATTCTGTAAGAAACATGCTATTGAAGAAATTGAGAAAGTATTTGCCGAAAATGGCGTTTCAATTGAATATAAAATTGGTACAATGATTGAAGTTCCAAGAGCAGCAATCACTGCTGATGAAATTGCAAGAGGAGCTGAATTCTTCAGTTTCGGTACAAACGATTTGACTCAGATGACATGTGGTTTCTCTCGTGATGATGCAGCATCATTCTTAGGTCATTATGTAAATGATCCTGATAAGATGTTCTATGATTATGATCCATTTGCAACTATCGATATTGATGGTGTTGGTAAGTTGGTTGATATGGCAGCACGTCTTGGACGTTCTACAAGACCTTCAATCAAGCTTGGTATCTGTGGTGAGCACGGTGGTGATCCAAAGACCATTTCATTCTGTCAAAAGATTGGTCTAGATTATGTATCTTGTTCTCCTTTCAGAGTACCTATTGCACGCCTTGCAGCAGCACAGGCAGTAATTGCTGAAGCTAAATAAGTGACATCATAAAAATATAAGGACCTTCTGGAATATAACTCTAGAAGGTCCTTTAACATTTAAAAAATTTGATTATATCTTTTCAATCTCTCTCTTTGTAGATTTAACATAGGTCAAGAAAAATGATGCAACTAAGATTGCAGAGAGTGCAAGCATTGCATACTTGATTCCAAATCTATCTGCAATAAAACCCATCAGTGGTGCAAGTATTACTGTGTATGCACTTTTTATCTGAGATACAACACTGAGAACTGTTGCTCTCTCATCTTTTCTCATGTTGTCATCAATGACGTCTACAAAAATAGGTTTTCTTATATCTCTTATCAAGTAAATAAGTAGGAACAGAGCAACTACCAAGTACGTATTGTCAAGCACAAAGGAGAGTACAAACAGTATGATTGCCTGCAATATTTGAAAGTCATTTAAAGATCTCTGACGACTTCTATATTTCTCAATTCTGTAGGCACCTTTAGAGCCAACAGAGCTGATGATGTAGATTATTGAGTATGTTATTCCCAATACAACTTTTAAAATTATATCATTGTCCATGTTCAATGCACTGAAGTATGCTGAGGATAATATTGCAACCTGAAGAATTGGCTGAATGTAGTCCTTAATTGATACAATAGCAGCTTCATACATGCTATCAGCTGCAACAAGTCTTCTGAGCTGTTTTCGAGATAGGATGTCTTTGAATATCATGGAACAAGTGTCTCTGAAGCTGAATTTATCAACTGTTATCTTGATTGAATCAATCTCGGCTGGATAGGAAAGAATCAAGAAGAAATCTATCAGATATGGAATGATGGATGCCAGAAATATGTAATTTGTAGATGGTATGTTTAGTATGAACACAATTGCGAGAAGTGAGCTTATTGCAGAGCCAATAAGTGATGTGGAGCGAGTTCTTCCGTATACAAATGTTTTGTATGACGTCCATTCCTTCATATCAAGATAGTTGTAAATCAGGGCCTTATGAGAGCCAGATCTGAATGCCTCTCCAAGACCATAGAAAACCATTGCAACTGCTGCAATCAAAAAGTTTCTTGTGAAGAAGAAGATTATAAATGAAATTATGTAGAAAAGAAAACACAGATAGAGCTCTTTTTTCTTTCCAAAATAGTCTGCAATTATACCCGATGGTATTTCAAATACATTCACAATTATCTCTCTGATGGAGATAAGAAATCCAATTTGTAGAAGATTTAGATTGTTTGCCAGTAGAAAAACAAGAAGGAAAGGTTCAAAAAATTTTAAATTTTTGAAGAATCCATACAGTCTAAATTTTGTAATCTGCCTGTCTTTGAGTATTTCGTTCTTTTTTAGATCATCCATTTATTCACACCTTCCGTTAATATTAAGTCCATTGCAATAGAATAGCAACTAAAAATATTGAAAAAAGGTCCGCTAGAACTATATTGAAGAAATCAGAAAGAATTGTTATTTGTAATATGATTGCAGATAGAACTTTATTTTCTAATTGCCATATCCCATTTTGAAGGCAAGAAGTGCCAGCTGTGTTCTGTCTCTCATATCAAAGCTTGCAAGAATGTTTGTCATGTAGTTCTTTATTGTACCTTCTGTTAAATTCATCTGAATTGCTATCTCTTTATTTGTTTTGCCCAATCCAAGACTCTTAAATATGGTCTTCTCTTTTTCGCTGAGTTCATTGTAGCATTCCTTCAATAATTCGAGATTTTTATCCTTAGAATAAGAATTGTTATCATTGTTCAGTATGTTTGCAAGGCGTTGTATAACCGATTCAGCAGCTTGAAATGTTCCATTTGCGACTTGCTGCAGTGCTCTTACTAAGTCATCAGTAGGAATGTCTTTAAGAAGATATCCTGCTGCACCATTTTGGAGAGATTTCAAAATATATTCATCATCATCAAATGTTGTGAGCATGATAATTGGGATGTTTTTGTGCAGCTTTTTTATCTTTATTAGTGCAGTAATTCCATCCATAACAGGCATTCTTATGTCCATTAGAATGATATCTGGTTTATAAGATTCAGTTAACTTGATTGCTTCCAACCCATCCTTTGCTGTACCCAATACTTCAACTTCTTTTCTTAGGCTTAAAAGGGATGCAAGTCCCTCACGAATTAAAATCTGATTGTCTACTATCAATAATTTAATTGGATTCATCTTTATCTCCGATTAATTTAACGGGATCTTTTGGAGCATTAGCTACAATTCTCGTTCCTTTGTTAGGTGAACTTGTTATAACAATATTACCTCTTATTAGCTCAAACCTTTCTATCAAGCCATGTATTCCCATTCCACCTTTAGCTTCATTATTGGATATATTTTTTATATCAAAGCCCACACCATTGTCTTCGATAATAAGTTGTGCTTCTTCGTTGTTATATGATAACTCTATTGTAGCTTCGGTAGCATTGGAATGTTTTATAATATTTGTAGAGCTTTCCTGTACAAATCTGAATAAAGCAATCAGTGATGCATAATTCATATTGTCATTATCATCTGATATTTTTGTAGTGACCTTGATTCCGCTCTGTTCAAGTATTTTAACTATGGGTTTTATTTTTTGTTTCAATGAGAAAGTATTGTCAGATTCTCTTAAATCATTCAACACAGCTCTGGTATCTTGGAGACTGTTTGAAGCAACATCTAAAGCTGATTCTATCGCTTTTTTGCAACTCTT
>JBFHKM010000021.1:0-31020 GCA_041595335.1 Sphaerochaetaceae bacterium | reverse complement strand
TCTGAATTTAAGCTGGCCCGGTGGCCATAGCAGAGTGGACACACCCGTTCCCATCCCGAACACGGCAGTTAAGCACTCTCACGTCGATGGTACTACAATTATGTGGGAGAGTAGATAGCTGCCGGGCCTTTTTCTTTTTCTCTGCGATCGATGAAATCAATGCACCTCTTGGGTGTATTTTTTTTGTCCAAAAATTTAAATGCCATAATTAGTCTTCAATTTAATAATTTTGATGCAAAAACTCCCATTTTCGTATAATATAAGGTAAAAATATATTTATAATAGTAAAATGAATTGTTTAGCGTTATAATAATATTATGAGGTAAATGGTGGCAGATAATATACAATTTTACAAACCGACTTTAAGAAGAAAAGATATGCAGTCGGTTATACAAACAATGGTAGATGAAAAAATAGGGCCAGGGGTTCGTAAGAAAGAATTTCTTGATGTCCTGTCTTCTAGATTACACATGGCAGGAGGTATTGCTCTAAGAAGTTACTTCGATGCAATCACGTCATCCATGCAATTGGTTGGAGTCAGAGAAGGTTCCACTGTAATCACTTCAGTTTTATCACCTAAAATTTATAAAGTCGCAGTTAAAAAATTAGGTGCAAAGTTGATTCTTTGCGATGTAAATAAAGATAATGGCTGTCTTTCAGCTGAATCTGCTTTAGAAGCAGTTGGTAAGGGAGCAGAGTTCGTTCTACTTCATGAGCCTGCATGTCAAATTCCTTATCAAGAGGATTATTCCAATTTGGGTATCCCAATTATTGAGGACATAACTCAGAGTTTTGGCTCAACTTATGATGAAAGTTTTGCTGGAAGCTTTGGTGATGTTGTGATCTGTGCTTTTGAACAGGAGCATATAGTTTCTTGTGGCGGTGGAGCTGCAATATTATACAAGAGTAAAGATTACAAAGAACCTCTTAGAGCTCTATACAAAGATATCTCAAAATATGAAGAGATGCCTGATATGAATGCAGCTCTGGGAATAATTCAGCTGGCCGAAACAGATGGTTATCTGCAAAGACGTCGTGAGATCTTTGATATGTTTAAAAAAGCTTTGCTTAAAACTGAACATAAGTTATTTGGAATTTCAGATTTAGATTTTGAACCAAACTCTTGGATCTTTCCAGTTGTTCTTGATTCCAAACCAGAAGATGTAATAGCTTTTGCAAAAAAATATCATGTAATCTGCAAACCATTGTTTAACAATGCTGTAGGAAGTGATGCAAAAGATAAGTTCGCGTTGTATCCAGGAGCAACATCTGCTCTTCTTCGCGGAGTAGCTTTTCCCTTATATCCTTTTCTGAAATCAAGTGAAATAGATACATTGGTGAAAGTTATATCTCATTTACCATAGGAGTTGAATTTTGAATGAAAAAAAAATAATGCCTAGGCATGTTGTTATTGTAGCAAATGTACAGAGACCTACTGTTGAAGGTGTTGCAAAAGCTGTTATGGACTACCTAGATGCAAAACATATATCTTGTACTATCATAAAAACAGAAGCTGATTTTCAGCAATTGACCTTGCCAACTGATACAGATCTTGTTATCTCTCTCGGTGGTGATGGTACTGTTTTATACTGTGTTAGATATATAAAAGATCTGGGAATTCCAATCTTACCTGTTCATATGGGAACCTTTGGTTACATCACAGAGGTTGGTGTCAGTGAGTGGAAAGAAACTCTTGATTCTTATTTAAGTGATGGAGATAAACATAGAATAACAAGAAGGCTCACAATCAAAGCTGCAGTTTTGAGAAAAGGTGAGAAGGTGTTTTATGGATCAGCTTTAAATGAAGCTGTAATCTCATCTTGGGGAATAAACAAAGTTATCAATCTTGGAATGTACATTGATAATACTTTTGTTGGAAAATTTAGAGCAGATGGCCTTATTGTAGGTACCCCAACGGGATCTACTGGCTATTCATTGGCAGCAGGTGGACCAATTTTAGATTCAACTCTGTCTACATTGATGATAACACCAATATGTCCTTTTGCTCTATCCAACAGACCTCTTGTTGTATCAAGTAATTCTAAGATTGCAATAAAGATATTGGACGGACAGAGAACAGGCATCAACGTAACTCTGGATGGTCAAGTAAATTTTAAATTGTTAGAAGAAGATGTGATTGAAATTGTATCATCAAGATCAAATGCCCTCTTACTGACTACAAATAATCGTAATTGTTTTGATATCATTCGTGATAAATTAAATTGGTCAGGAGAATCCAGATGCTAGAAAGTTTAGACATTCATGCTTTTGCACTTATTGAAGATATTCATATAGATTTTAGTGAGGGTTTCACTGTCATTACAGGTGAGACAGGAGCTGGTAAGTCAATTTTACTATCTGCATTATCTCTGCTTCTAGGAGGAGCTGGTGATGTAAGTACAATAAGATCTGGCTTCAACAGTGCAAGTGTAAGTGGATGTTTTTCTTTTGATAGACAGAACAAAGAAATAACCAATCTGCTTGAAGAGCTCTCGATAGAGGTTGATGATGATGTAATCATAATCAGACGTATCTTGAAGAACAATGGTAGAACTCTAAGTTATCTGAATGATCAGCCCATCAACAAGAGCTCTCTTTCAAGACTTTCAACAATGCTTCTGGATATTTCAGCTCAACATGCTCATCAATCTCTGATGAAAAGTGAAAAACAGCTCTCTCTTGTAGATGGTTTTGGAGAATGTGAGATTCAACTTGAAAAGTATCAGGAGATCTATCATCAGTTGAGCAAGATGGAGAGAGAAAGAGAAGACATTGTAAAGCTTTTGGCTTCATCAAAAAGGGAAGAGGATTATCTGAAATTTGCCTCTGAAGAATTGAACAGAGTCAATCCAAAAGAAGGTGAGGATGAAGAGCTGCAGGAAGAAGTGCACAAATTAAGTAAGTTTGAAGAAATTCACGATAGTTTGGCCAATACTGTAGATATATTGAATGGATCTTATGAGGGTTTGAGTACCATCAACAACATAAACAACAGCATAGAATCCCTCAATAAAGCCTCAAAGGTTGATATCAAGATAAAAGAATATCAAGACAGACTGAAATCTGCTGCCCTTGAATGTGAAGATATATATGAAAGTTTGAAAGATTATCTTGATGAGATGACTTTCAGTCAGAGTGATTTAGACAACATGCAGCAGAGATTATCACAGCTGCAGAGAATTAAAAAGAAATATGGTCCAACTCTTGAGAATGTAATCACATTTAAAGAGGAGATTGATGAAAAGATCTCTGCATTGAATAATGGCAGTGATGATATTGAGTATATTGATAATCAAATAAAGAAAACAAAAGCCAAATTGCTGCAAGTATGTGAGGCTCTGACTCAAAAGAGAGAGAGAGGTGCACTCAAGTTGAGCAAGGCCATTGAGAGATCTTTGAGAGGTCTAGGAATGCCCCATGCATCTTTTTCAATTGAGCTGACTCCATATTCTGATTACAGAATTTCAGGTAAGCAGGCAGCTGTATTCATGTTATCTGCAAATCCAGGACTTGAGATGCGTCCCATAAAAGAAATTGCAAGTGGAGGAGAGCTCTCACGTGTCATGCTTGCAATAAAGAGCACTCTAAGAGAGAAAGACTCTGTTTCTACATTGGTCTTCGATGAGGTTGATGCTGGAATTGGAGGAGAGGTTGCAAGCAAAGTTGCTGATGAGTTGATCTCTTTATCAACATCATCTCAGGTCATTGCAATAACTCACCTTGCATCAATTGCAGCAAAAGCTGATTATCAACTTGTTGTTAAAAAATATGTAAAGAAAAATATGAGTTTCACTTCCATTGATGAAGTAAAAGATGATGAGAGAGTCAAAGAGGTAGCAAGAATGCTATCTGGAGATAGTGAGAGCACAATCTCACTCAAACATGCCAGCTCTCTGTTAGATGCTTAATACTGATCTAAAAAAAATAATATTGATAGGCCCATTCAAAGTAATTAATTCAATTTGAATGGGCATTATTTAACCTCTCTTATTAACTTAATAATAAAAGAGGTTTGGCTAAAAACTAATAATTTAGTATTTAAATTATTTGTTCATACCTTCTTCAACAGCAACAGCAACAGCTACAGTAGCACCTACCATAGGGTTGTTACCCATACCGATGAATCCCATCATTTCTACGTGAGCAGGAACTGAAGATGAACCAGCGAATTGAGCATCACTGTGCATTCTACCCATTGTATCTGTCATACCATAACTTGCAGGACCTGCAGCCATGTTATCTGGATGTAGAGTTCTACCAGTACCACCACCAGAAGCAACTGAGAAGTATTTTTTACCTTGCTCATTACATTCTTTTTTGTAGATACCAGCAACTGGGTGTTGGAAACGAGTAGGGTTAGTACTGTTACCTGTGATTGATACATCAACACCTTCATGGTGGTTGATTGCAACACCTTCACGTACATCATCAGCACCAAAACAACGAACGCCTGATCTCTCACCCTTAGAGTAAGGAACTTCACGTACAATTGTTAATTCACTTGTTTTGTAATCAAACTTAGTTTGAACATAAGTGAAACCATTGATTCTTGAGATGATCTGTGCAGCATCTTTACCTAGACCGTTTAAGATAACTTGTAATGGAGTCTTTCTAGCTTTATTAGCGTTACGAGCAATACCGATAGCGCCTTCAGCAGCAGCGAAAGATTCGTGACCAGCTAAGAAACAGAAACATTTTGTTTCTTCTCTAAGTAGCATAGCACCTAAGTTACCGTGGCCAATACCAACATTTCTTTCTGATGCAACAGAACCAGGAATACAGAATGCCTGTAGACCAATACCGATAGCTTCAGCAGCTTCAGCAGCTGTTTTACAGCCTTTCTTAATTGCAATTGCAGCACCTAAAGTATAAGACCAAGCAGCATCTTCAAATGCAATTGGTTGTACACCTTTAACGATGGTACTTGGATTGAAACCCTTGCTTTCACAAAGAGCTAGAGCTTCTTCTAGGTCTTTAAGACCATATTCTTTTAGACAAGCGTTAACGCCGTCAATTCTTCTTTCTAGGTTTTCAAATTTAGCCATCTTCTTACTCCTTACGAGGATCAATAAAGGTTACACCGTCAGCCCAACAGCCGTATGTGCCTTTAGCATTTTCGAGTGCCTTGTTAGCATCTGTTCCTGCTTTGATAGCATCCATCATTTTACCTAGGTGAACGAATTCGTAACCGATGATTTCGTTTTCAGCGTTCAATGCAACGCGTGTTACGTAACCTTCAGCCATTTCTAAGTAACGACAACCCTTTAATTTAGTACCAAACATAGTACCAATCTGAGAACGTAGTCCTTTTCCTAGATCTTCTAGTGAAGCACCAATTGGAAGTCCGCCTTCACTGAAAGCAGTTTGAGTTCTACCATATACGATCTGTAAGAATAATTCTCTCATAGCAACGTTGATAGCATCACATACTAAGTCAGTATTTAAAGCTTCAAGAATAGTTTTGCCAGGAAGAATTTCAGATGCCATAGCAGCAGAGTGAGTCATTCCAGTACAACCTAAAGTTTCAACTAATGCTTCTTCGATAATACCTTGCTTAACGTTTAATGTTAATTTACATGCACCCTGTTGAGGAGCACACCAACCAACACCATGAGTTAGTCCACTGATATCTTCGATTTCTTTTGCCTGAACCCATTTTCCTTCCTCAGGAATTGGAGCTGGTCCGTGATATGCACCTTTTTTGATTGGACACATATTAATTACTTCATTGGAATACAACATAGTGTGATTCCTCCCATAATTATCCATAGAAATATCTACGGAGGTTTATTTAGTTAATTGAACAATAATTAGATAGAGTTCAGAATCAACTTTTCTAAAACTACCATTTTTATTATTTTATTTCAATTGAATTTTAAAGGCAATTTACCTTTTTTTGATGAAATGAATATTTTTTTATCCATTAGGGTAAAAGTGTCTCAATTAATGTCACAATTAATAAGAAGATGCTTTAAAAACTACTATATACGTAGGATAAAAATATAAAAACACCAGTATTTCAATGAAAAAATACTGGTGTGAATTTATTAAATATATAATTATGCGAAATTTAATAATGATTTCATCAATTTAAATTCATCCTGATTAAATTTATTAGATTTCTCTGGATCTATAAAATAAGGGTACATAATGTTCTGCATCTCTCTTGTATCAATGATCAATTTTACATCATAAGTGAACTGTAAAAATTGATTGATTTCGTGAATGATGGTGTCATTTACACCTTCATCAATCAAGTGATCTGCTATATCCTTGCTCTCTTGATTGAAGATCTCGAGTAACTTATCATTCTCTTTGGTCCTACCATGTTTTTGGATGAATGTGACCAGTGCATTCACACTTGGTTGCATCTCTTCCCATGATAGAGTATCTGGAGTTACAAACAGACTTCTTAAAGCTCTCAATGCCGTTCCTATGATCTCAATGAAACTTGTATCGAGAGGTAGGTAAGGAGAGTTGTTGTATAAGAAAGAATAATTTGTGATGTCTCTTGCAATCTGACGAACAGATTCATCATCGACAAATGATAGTGAGTACTCTATCCAATAAAAAGCACTGTCCAAAATACGAGGATTTATATCAGCACTTGTTAAATTGTAATGACGCACATTGTTGTTCTGATTATCTTTAACTGTTATTGATATGTTTAAGTTTGAATTATCTTCTTTATTAAAATCATAAAGACCTTCAACGTTGAAACTTCTTAGTGACAGTGTATCAAATATCTCAAGCTTGGGCTCATCTTGCACATCACGTATTGAAGTCAATTCAAATCGTCCATATTTGTTTGTATAGAACTTATCTTTAGCAATCAATCTATCCATTTCAAAGAAAATTGCAGCCTCAACCTCTCCAGGAATTGCTTCCAATATCTTCTGAGCTATGGTAAGGCCATTGCCTTCTTTAGCGATATTGCTCTTTGCAAGTTTTAAATCTTTCAAGAATGGTGAGAGCAGACTTTCCTTGCTGTATTTTTGGAAAAGACTTATTGCATAAAGTGCATAGTGAATGTTCTGCTTTGGCTCTATTCCTGCCAAATCATTGAAGAACCAACCACATGAGGTGAATGAGAAATATTTATTTTTCATACCATCAAGAAGACAAGAGATCTCACTCTCATTGCCCTTTGCTGAAGGATATTTTTCTATTAAATCTTTTATGAAATCAATCATACTCATACGTTGAGCTGCAACAATTCCATAATCACTGAGAAGCTGATAAGAATCAATTTCATCTTTAAATATGGCCTTGATTCGTTGATTGTAAATTGCAACAAGACGATCTGAGTTGTTGTTCAATGCATCACGTAAAGGAGTTCTCCATTTCTGATTCCATCCTTCCTGTCCACCTGTTGAGCAACCACAGTCTTTGTACCATCTAGATACTCCGTGGAAACATGACCATGAAGTTCCTTTAGATTGCTCACCAACATGAAGCTCTGCATGAAGAGTTGCTGGATTATCTGCAAGGAATTTACCATAGTTGGTGAATTCAAAATCATCTCTGCTATCTACTTTCTTAATCATTGCCGCAAGAGCCATATCACCAAAAGGTTCATGGTGACCGTAGATCTCTCCATCAGTAGCTGTATGAATTAAAGCAGGTTTCTCATTGTTCTTGATTGTCAAGAAATGGTTGTAGAAAGCATCAGCATCTCTAAGTAAATGACCGAAACTGATATTTTCTGCAAGATGAGGATGATAGAAGAATGCATTTATGGCTCCTCCATTTTTTCCTTTTAAAATATAAGCTCTATCATATGGTGCTGGTCTTCCATTGAGATCAATCATGTTACCATTCTCATCTTCAACAGCTTTACACTGCCAAGGTGAGAGTATGACGAATTTAATTCCTTCGTCACTCAAGATATCAATGACGTCTGTATTTATAGCGGTTTCAGGAAGCCACATACCTTCAGGCATTCTTTCAAATCGTGATTTGAAATCTGTGATACCCCATCTAATTTGAATTCTAGCATCAGAGAGATTGTCCAACGGTAAAATTGTATGGTTGAATCCCTGTGCAAGCGCATTACCATGACCTAGAGCTTTAACACTTTTTTTGTCAGCTTCTATTATTTGGTCGTGAATGTCTTTGTGCTGTTCTTCCATCCAAGATAGCAATGTTGGACCGAAATTAAATGAAATATGTTCGAAATTGTTTGTAATAGAAATAACTTTTCCATTTACATCAAGATAGCGTGCATTTATATTAGCTGCATAACATGAACTCAATATCTGTTCGTTCCAATCAAGAAAAGGCTCAGCTGATAGCTGTTTGGGAATAATTCCAGTTAAAGGATTTTCTCGAGGTGGTTGATAAAAATGTCCATGTAATATTATTTGGGTTTTTTTATTTTTTTCCATATAAAAAATATTATCACAATTCATGTAAAATGATTAGTAAATCTTTTGTAAAAAGTTGTTTTTCAAATCATTTTAAATAAAATAACACTTAAAAAGCAATAAATGTGTTTTTTTTTGTTAAACTACTAATAAAAAGGGCCTAAATAGTATAGAATTCCTATTATAAAAGGTTATAGATAATTGTATAAAAATTACTAAATAATCAATATTGATTTATATTTGGTTGAATCTGTAATACAGCAGCAATGATTAACTTGGACTTTTATAAATTAAATATATTTATAATAATGCTCCTTTATCAATCGCTTGTACAATTGAGGTAAAGATTGTAGTGTTGACCAAACAATAAGTTTTATTTACCATTGAGAATGTATTATAAAAGAAGGGGATAAATATGATTCTTGTCAATATGGATTCTTTGTCTATTGCAGAATTGAGATACCTAGCAGAACGCGAGGGTATTGAAGGTTTTGACACTATGGATCAAGAGGATCTCTTAGATGAACTAAGTGATATATTAGAAATATCTGATGGTGCTTTTAACGTTAACAAAGATTTAGCTTCTTCAAGCAATCGTCGTTATGTTAATGCATTGAGTGACTTTCCGGGACATGAAACTGCTGAGGGACTTCCTGGAGTAGAAGAGTTAACTGATATTTATAAGGAGACATCGATTCATTTGATGATGCGAGATTTAAACTGGGCTTTTGCTTATTGGTCTATTTCTCCTTTAACACAATCAAAACTGATCGAAGAAGATGCCAGTTATTTAAAAAATGTATTTTTAAGAGTTACCTCAACAAATGATAAAACTTGTAAGACTTCTGTTTATGATATAGAAGTGAGCAAAGACGATACAAGTTGGAACATCAATTTACCTGATTTTGGACATACTTATCAAGTTGCACTATGTGTTCAAAATGACAGTGGCATGCTGATTGCTCTAGCTCAGAGCTTGGCAATAACAGTACCACAACCTTATTGGACAACAAACACTGCAGAACTTGAGGAAGATCCAGTATTATTCAATGCTTTATTTTCATCAATCATCAGTCGCGATGGTCAATACAAAGATGATATTGTGATTCCTGAATTGGTTAATAAACTAGTTGCAAGAGAGGGAAAAAGATAGATGGCAAATAATAACGTAAACTTCATTTTGCATGCACATATGCCATTTGTAAGACATCCAGAATATAAAAGATTTTTAGAAGAGGATTGGTTGTTTGAATCGATAAATGAATCTTACCTTCCACTTCTTAGGATGTTTAAATCACTTAAAAAGAAAAACATTAAATTTAAATTATCAATGTGCTTCTCTCCAACATTGATCTCTATGTTGGTAGATCCCGTTTTACAGCAACGATACGTTGACTATCTGGAGCTTCATAAGAAGCTTGGATTGAAAGAAGTCGCTCGTTGTACAAAAGACCAACCAGAATGTCTGGATATGGCAAAAAGATACTTAAATCTAATTGAAACAAATTTAAAAGAATATGAAAACGTTTATAAAAGAAATATTCTAACAGGTTTTAAAGAACTTCATGAATTTGGTTACATAGAATTACTTGCAAGTGCAGCAACAAATGCATTCCTTCCAGCATACAGCGAATATCCTGTTGCTATCAATGCTCAAATAATCGTTGGTATACAGACTTTCATAAAAGAATTTGGATGTAGACCTGATGGTTTTTGGCTTCCTGAGCTTGGATACTATCCTGGAATTGAAAAGATCCTTGCAAAGCATGGTATTTCATATGTTCCAACATCTTCTCAGTCTGTACTCTTCAGTGAGGACAGATGTGATACTGGTGTATACAAACCTGTAAAGACCTCAAACGGAATTACATTGTTCCCTAGAGATTTCCAAATAACAAACCTCGTTTGGTCAGAAGAAGGGTATCCTGCTTCTAAAGAATACCGAGAATTCTACAGAGACATTGGCTATGATCTAGATCTTGATTACATCAGACCTTATATTCATGAACCGGATGTTAGAGTTTTCACAGGATTTAAATATTGGGCCATTACCAATAAAGGACCAGAAAAAGATTATTACGATAGAGAAAAAGCAATGAATCTTGCAAAAGAACATGCTAAAAACTTTATCTTCAATATTGGCTCCAAAGGTAGACAGGTCAGACCTAATCTTGGATCAGATGATCCAATGTTCACACTGTGTTTTGATACTGAATTATTTGGACATTGGTGGTATGAAGGCATAGAATGGCTGGAGCAGTTCATTTTATCATCTACTGAAGAGCTATCTCCAGTAACTTTGACCACACCAAATGACTTCTTAAAAGACAAATGTGACTTCCAGGTTATCAAACCAGCATTATCTTCTTGGAGTACAGGTGGATTTGCTCAGATCTGGATTGATGGATCTAATAACTGGATATACAGACATACTCATAAAACAGTTGAGAGGATGGTCGAATTATCGGACAGATATCCTAGACAAGAAAGTCTTAAAAAGCGTTTCTTGAATCAAGCTGCTCGAGAGGTTCTCTTATCAATGGCAGGAGATTGGCCTTACTTATTGTACAATCAATCCAATGCTGAGTTTGCTAAGAACCAACTTGAGAGCCACATTGAAAACTTCAATGTTGTTTATACAAATATGTGTAAGAATGCTGTAAATACAGAATGGCTTGTAAAAGCTGAAGCTCGAGATACAATATTCCCATTTATAGATTACAATATCTTTAATTTCAGAGATGATTTTTAAACCATATTGATTCTAAAAGGCCTGCATCAGCAGGTCTTTTTTTATTGGTGAACAGACGTATTTTAAATTTAAGATTGTAACTATTTTGAGTTATTTACCATGATTCTAGCATAAACACTGCAACAAGTATATTTTGGTTCTTGGTTGTGTTATACAGACAAAGATTGGATGTTGATTCAAATTTTAAGAGCAAGATGCAGAGAAGTTGTCCAGCAATCTTCTCTATAAATGCCAGAATTGGAGCCCTAATTTAGGAAGAACTCAAATTTTGTATAGTTCAATTGTAAAATAGATAATATTTGAAAAAGAAATATTTCTTTTGTTATTTACCTGGTAATTCTCATTTTAAAAAGGACTATCCTGAACAATAGATTTGATTAATATTTGACGGGTATGAAAATATTTAAATTTAAAATTATTATACAGTTGGGCACTCAAGACAGAAATAGACAAAAAGTTGACTGATATTGCAGCATTAACCATGAAAAAAGGCATTATATATAACATCAATGTTGTCATGTTTGAGTTGTGATATATCAATTATAAAAATTATATTTTTTGCTTCAAGGACCATACATAGCTATATTGCTATATGCAGGTTCCTATATGTAGCGTTTGTCTGTATTTTTCTAATACAAATTTAACTTTATATCTGTTGGAAAAAACATCTTTTCAAACTTTGTACGTGTTGGTGCTGAACTTCTTACATTTTGGAAAAATTAATGTCAAAAAAAAGACATAATGTACTGTAAATAATTGTAACTTAAAAAAATAATTATTACACATATTTAAACAAAATGTATAAAAAAAATAAATGAGATTTTTATTTTTATGTTAAAATATATTGTTATATGGATTGAAATTAGTTGTCAAGGATGCATCTGATTTTACTCAGATAACAGTCATTATAACTTAACAAAAAATAACCAAAAGGCCAACATATTCATACTAATCCTACACAGAAAGGAAAATTTGGGTAAAAAATCTTGCTAATTGGTGGTAATTAGGGTAGTATTAAGGGTAAATAGTGGTAATTGCCAAAAAATTGTCGTAAACGAGGAAGAATATGGAAAATGGAATATTTAGAATAACCATTGATGAAAAAGGTCGATTCATGATCCCTAAGAAATTACGTTCTTCCTTTGATGATAATAATTTTATACTCACTTATGGTGTGGATAAATGTTTGCAATTGCTTTCTGTTGGTGAGTTTGAAAAACTCAAAAATGCAATATATGGAAAAGTAGGAGCCTCTTTCAATCGTAATTCAAGATTACTTTTGAGAAGATACGTTGCTCCAGCAACTGAAGTTTCAAGTGATGTTTCAGGACGTATTGCCATACCAAGAGCACTCAGAGAAGATATTGGGATTCCTACAAAAATGGAAGCCATATTCGTAAGTGCTGGTAGCTTCATGGAAATATGGAGTGAGAAAGAATATCTTGCAATGCAAGATGAAAGCGTAGAAGCATTAGAAGTCGCTTCGCAAGAGGTGTTTGATATAATGAATGGAGGAGAAATATAATAATGGAATATGTACATTATTCAGTAATGAAGGAAGAAGTTAAACAATATCTTGTTCCACCACTAGATCGCCCCTCCGTTATGGTCGATTGTACGACCGGTGAAGGTGGGCACACTCACATGATGTTGAGTGAGTACCCAGATTTGAAAGTTTATGGATTGGATTGTGATAC
The DNA here is from genome assembly GCA_041595335.1 of Sphaerochaetaceae bacterium. Classification (GTDB taxonomy): domain Bacteria; phylum Spirochaetota; class Spirochaetia; order Sphaerochaetales; family Sphaerochaetaceae; genus Pleomorphochaeta. The sequence continues at coordinate 18,205 of JBFHKM010000021.1, read as the reverse complement.
TCATATACAGGAAAAAGCAAAGACAAGGATGAAGGAGTTTGGAGACCGATTTATTCCAGTGCATACCTGGTTCAATGATTACTTTGATGATTATCAAGGTGAGAAAGTGGATTTGGTACTTTTTGATTTAGGAATCAGTATTTTTCATTATGCCGAAAGTGATCGAGGATTTTCTTTTAAAAAAGAAGAGAAACTCGATATGAGACTGAATGATGAATCGACACTTACTGCCGCAATGGTGGTGAATTCGTACAGTGAAGAGGACCTTGCCAATGTTATCTATAAGTATGGTGAGGAACGATATTCAAGAAGGATTGCAAGAGCAATCTGTGAAAGAAGAACAGAAAAAGAGATAGAGACTTCAAGTGATCTTGAAGATATTATCTTTAAATCTGTTCCTGCGACATACAAGCATGGGAGAATACATCCTGCAACAAGATCTTTTCAGGCTTTAAGAATTGAAGTCAACAAGGAATTGGACCGCATTGAACCAGCCCTTAGAGGAGCAGTTAAAGCTCTCAATCCTGGTGGAAGAATTGCTGTTATAACATTCCATTCATTAGAAGATCGAATTGTAAAATGGACATTTAAAGATTTGGCTAAAAAATGTACTTGTCCACCTGAACAATTGCAATGCACATGTGGTGGCAAAGCAGCTATTAAAATTTTAACTAAGAAACCTTTGGTTGCTAGTGATGATGAAAATAAAATGAATCCTCCTAGTCGAAGTGCAAAACTTAGAGTTATAGAGAAATTATAATAAGAAACTGATATTTTGGAGAGAAAAGGAGGTAACAGTTTATGGTTGAAAGACGTTTGGCAGATAATTTGGAAAGAGGTAATAATTTTTCACATGCACTAACAATTTTTACAGTTGCAACAACTGTTGCCTGTTTGTTTGCTCCAATTTTTGAAACTGGAATGACTCATCAACTTGAGTCTCAATCAAAAGATTTAGAAAGTGAAAAGCAAAATTTGATAGAACAAAGAAATAAATTATTGAGTGATGTCAGCAAACTTCAAAGTCCTGAAAGTATTTATGATATAGCGGTCGAGAACGATTATAAGTTGACACCGATAGATGTACAACTTTAAAAGGGAGCTTTGTATGGGATTTTCTGCTTATAATTATGGAATTTTCAGTGTTGCCCAGTTCAGTAAGGCTGTTTGTGTCAGACAAACGGCTCAAAGAATTAAGTACATTTCAATTGATAGTAGAAAGATCAAAACTAATTCTCTTTTTGTATGTCTGAAAGGAACAAAAAGAGATGGTCATGACTTTATAAAAAATGCAGTCGATATGGGAGCTGCAGCTGTAATGGTTGAGAAACCTTATTGTGAAAAAGCTCTCAGCTTGACTGATGGAACATCAACAGGTGTTCTGGTTACAGATAACTGTTTGCACTCAATGCAGACCCTCGCAAAAGAATACATAGCTCAATTTCCTCAGATCAATTTCAGTGGCATTACAGGATCCTGTGGTAAAAGTACAACAAAACAGGCACTGGCTGCTCTTTTATCTCAAGTTGGAAATACTGTATACACACCTGGAAACATGAACAGTGAGATAGGCATTGCTCTATCTCTTTTGAATTGTGACTCTTCAACTCAGTTTGGAGTTTTTGAGATGGGAATTGATAGAGTTGGGGAGATGGATCGACACATGTACATGGTGAGTCCATCTCAGGCTCTCATCACAAACATTGGCTTGAGCCATTTAGAGAAGTTTGGTTCAAGAAGAGTCATAGCAAGAGAGAAAGGTAAGATTTTTCATGAATCTCTAGAGCAGGGGTTTGTTTGCAAGAACTGTGATTATAAAAGCTATTTCAACAGACATTCAAAAGTAAAATTGACGCAGTACTCAAATGAAAATATCTCTTATATATCTAGAGGTCTACTTGGGTATGATGTTTTGATTGATAAGAAACTTATCAGAGTACCTTTACTTGGTGAGCATCAGATGGAAGACATTGCAGGAGCTATAACAGTTGCTCGTTCAATGGGTGTATCTGAAAGACAGATTGCAGATGGACTTAGAGCTTTCAAACCAATGCATGGTCGTGGTTCAATCAACAAAGGAAAAATTACAGTTATTGAAGACTGCTACAATGCATCACCATTTTCAACATCAAGTATGCTAGGTTATCTTGAGCATGTCAGTTGGAAAGGAAATAAAAAGATAGTCCTAGGTGATATGAAAGAACTTGGTAAAGAAAGTAAGAAAGGGCACACTCAAGTTGCAAAGAGTATTTTTAACTCAAAGGTCAATTCTTCATTTTTGTTTGGAGATGCAATGTATGGAGCATATAAATATTTGAAAAATGAGAACTATCAAGGTCAGCTGTTCTACAGTGATAATTTTGATGAAATAAGAGATGCTGTAGATAAGGATAAAAGAGAAGGAGATCTGTTCCTTCTTAAAGGCTCCAGATCTATGGAAGTAGAAAGGTTGATTCCGACTCTTCAAGGAGCGCTATAAAAATGAGTAAAGAAGCACTTATATTAGCTCTAAAGGTTATAGCTTCGACTGCTGTTTTGACTTACTTGTTTTCTGTTTTGAGTATCAAATATTTGAAAGTACTTACAAGCAAAACAAAACCTGAGCTGAGCGATATTCAAACATACAGAGAGGGAACTCCAAATACTGGAGGTATATCTTTCTTGAGTAGTTTTTTGATCACTGCTTTTATTTTTATTCCGCTCAACTTAACTGCAAAATACATATTATTTTCAACATTCATATTTGCTGTAATTGGCTTGATTGATGATCTTGCTAAAATAAATACGGATAACGGTGATGGACTTTCAGCAAAACAGAAAGCTATTCTTCAGTTTGTAGCTGCATTTATTGTTGCTACTGTTGGAGATAGATTGAGTTTGACAAATATTGGACTTTCATTTCTTTATAAAGAAGGAATGGGATGGGCTGCAATCAGAATTTTCTTGATAACATTCTACATTGCATATTTTGTAAATGCATTCAACATAAGTGATGGTTTGGATGGTCTTCTTGGTTCAATAACGATTCCGATAATAATACTGATGTTCATGATATTGCTGAGCATCCCAAATCATACCACAGCCATGATGCTGGGTGTTGGAATAATAAGTGGCCTTTTGGTTTTTATGTATTTCAACTCTCATCCAGCTTCTTACTTCATGGGCGATTGTGGTTCAATGGGTCTTGGGGCTTTTATGTCCATAATGGCTTTAAATTTAAATATTGTTCCAATCTTCCTTGTAGCAACTCTTATGTTGAGTATTGAATTGTTCTCTTCATTGATTCAAATTGTATCAATCAGAAAATTCAAGCGAAAGGTTTTTGAGATAGCACCGATTCATCACATGTATCAAAAAAGAGGAATAAGAGAGACCTCTATAGTGAGTCAGTTTGCAAGATATTCAGCAATTTTTTCAATTATTGCATTCTTTCTATATGCCATTTCAAAATTTTAATAATAGGGAGTACAAAAATGAAATTGGAGAATAAATTTAGTGATCTATTTTACTCTTCATTTGTTTATTTACTTTCAATTTTAACAATTGTGCTCTGGGGTTTTATAGTGATGTACAGCTCAAGTTATCACGAATCTCTCATTCATGATCTTCCACATTATTACTTTTTGATAAATCAAGTTAAATTTTTCTTGCTATCATTATTTGCAGCTTTTTTTATAAAGAAAATTGATTTCAAGTTCATTGAATTCTGCATATATCCTCTGATGGCCTTTTCTATTTTATGCATGCTCCTGACTCTATTCTCTCCTTGGGGAGTCAGTGTTCTTGGAGCTAGAAGATGGCTCAAAATTGGACCTGTTCCAAGTTTTCAACCATCTGAAATTGTCAAGGTATCTACAATTCTCTTCATTGCTAAATATTACTCATCAGAGAAGAAAAAAGATGGTGTTGCAATACTTGTTGTTGTTTTGAATGCTGCATTGATTTTGATGCAGAAAGATTATTCCACAACTATGCTGTACCTTGCATCAAGTTTTCTTCTTCTGCTTGTCTGTGGTTGTGATTTCAAGAAAGTTTTCATAATCGTGATGTTCTTAATCATTCCAGCTATATATGCAATTCTAGCTGAACCTTTCAGAGTCAAAAGAATTGTCTCATTTATGAATCCCAATTTAGATCCAAATGGAATCAACTACCAGATTAACAACAGTCTTGCTGCCATCAGGCGCGGAGGATTGTTTGGCGTTGGGCTTGGAAATGGTTTTTACAAACTTGGTAGACTTCCTGAAGTGCAGAATGATTTTGTTTTTGCAAATCTTGCTGAAGAGACTGGTTTTATTGGAGTTCTTTTGACTTTGCTGATTTTTTATGTAATTTTGAGAATAGGTTTCAAATTTGCAAGTGAGAAGTACAAAGATGGAGATCTTGTTCAATCTTATATCTGCTTTGGAATAAGTGTATCGATATCTCTGCAGCTCATAATAAACGTTTTGGTAGTAACAGCATTGATTCCACCTACAGGAATACCATTGCCATTCATCTCTCAAGGTGGAACAAACTTATTTTTCACTGTGGTTGAGACCTCAATTATCTACAAGTTGATAAGCGATAGGAAGGAAGAGTTGCAGCCTGTTTTGAAATCGAAAATAGCAGATATAGAAATAGAAGATGGACGAAAAGCATCCTTAAATATTTCTAATATAAACATTGGAACAGATTTTACAGATTATATAGATATTGGAAAGGATTAGATGAATAGAAAGAAGATAATTATCTTTGTGTTGATGTTTTTTATTCTTGCCATGGTAATACTTTATTTTACACTGAAAAGAAGTCATGATTATGATATAGAAAAGATAGAAATCAGCATTGATGATATGGATAGAGGTGATATACCGAATACGACAGTGCAGGAGTTGAGTAAATATTATGGACAGAACTTGCTATTTGTGGATAAAAACTCCATAGAAAGCAGTGTATTAAACAATCCCCTTATTGAAAGTATACAAATTGAAAGGGTTTTCCCTAAAAAATTACGAATTTACTTAAAAAAAACTCCAGTTAATGTTATAATCACCTACAATGAGAGAAAATTAGGAGTTTATTCAATATTTGATGAAAAACTAGTTCCACTTGCGTATGAAGATATTGATTGTATTGATCCTTCTGTTGTTGAGGTATCAAGCGATATTGATAGTATCATGTACTTAAAAGAAAGTAAAAATATGAATATTTTTCTAAAATTACTTGATGTACTTGATACTAATTCTTATTTAATAAGCAGTATTAAATATTATAGTGGTGGATTGGTTGGAACACTGTATTTTGATGTATACTTAGATAGCTTGAATGCTGTCTTGAGATTCAGAGAATCATTTGATGAAGAGAGCTTCGAATTAGCACTAAACATGGCAAAACAAATATATAAAGACCGTGTTGATGATAAAAAAATAAAATTGGATATATACCATGGTTCTATTGTCGAAAGACAGTAACCACTTGGAGGGTGAATAATTGGCTGGAGAAAGAATGATGATGGGGCTAGATATTGGTTCTGGAACAATTCGTTGTGTGATTGGCTCCATCGGACGTGACGATCAATTTATGGTAGATAGTATCTGTGAGAGGCCCAGTGAAGGAGTTCTTCATGGTTCTATCATCAACATTGAGCAAGCTGTTAGATCAATAAACAGTGTCATTAATGAAGCCCAATTATTAGCTGGTACAGAAATTGAAGATGTAGTTATAGGTGTTGGAGGGGAATCAATTCAAGGAACACTCAGTCAGGGTGTTGTTGGAATCAGTGACCCAGACCAGGAAATAAAGAAAGAAGATGTGATCAGATCAATGGAAGTTGCAAAGGCATTTGAACTTCCTGCAGACCGCGAGGTAGTTCATCTTCTGGTACAAGATTTTAAAATTGATGGAAGATCTGGAATAAAAGACCCAATCGATATGATTGGCCGTAGATTGGAAACAAAAGTTCTTGTTGTTACAGCATCTTCCATTTTATGTCAAACTCACAGAAAATGTGTTCAGCGTTTGGGTTTGAATGTAAGAAGGACCACACTTCAATGTCTAGCTGATGCTGATGTGACTTTATCGGCTGAAGAGAAAGAAATGGGAACAATATTGATCAATATTGGTTCAGGAACAACGGACATAATTTGTTATAGTGGTGGAACACCAATGTACACTGGTGGTGTGAATCTCGGTGGTAATGCAGTTACTGATGATATTGCTCAGATTTTGAGCAAACCTCGTGCTGTTGCAGAGCAGTTGAAGATTGAAAGTGGACATTCCTTTGTTCCATCAGTATCTTCAGATGAAATGATAACCATCCCCTCAGTTGGTGGAGTCCCCGCTATTCAATTACCAAAGAAAGAACTTGCTAAAATTATTGAAGCTAGAATGGCTGAGATATTTTCAAGATTGCAGAATGAATTATTGAAATCGCCTAATATTGGGAATATCGGTGGTGGAGTCATCCTCGTTGGAGGTGGTGCTTTATTATCTGGAGTGACAGACCTTGCTAGTGAAATTTTTAGATTACCTTGCAGAGTTGGTTTTCCTGAAGCTTTAGGTGGTTTGGATAGAAATTATATAAATCCTCAATATACAACTGTATTGGGATTGTTAAAAAGTAATGCTAAAAAGCAGATGGAATCTTCTTCTCCACAGAAAAGGAAGAAGAAAATCAACAAAAAAGGAAATGTAGTTTCCAGATTCTTTAAGAATATATTTTAATTTGAATTGAGATACAAGGATATAGGTTAGTAAAATGGATGTAGGAATGTTTGAAGTACAAGATATGATTTCCGGTGAGCAAGCAGTAGAAACTAATATCAAGGTAGTTGGTGTTGGTGGAGCTGGTGGTAATGCTATAAACCGTATGATTGCAAGTGGTCTCAAGAAGGTAACTTTTGTAGCAATGAATACGGATATGCAGGCTTTACAACGTTCAAATGCTTCAACAAGATTGACTTTAGGAAAAGCTTTGACCGAAGGCCTAGGGGCTGGAGGTATTCCAGAAATTGGTGAGAAAGCAGCTCTTGAAAGTAAAGAAGAAATAAAAGAAGAGCTAGAAGATGCTGACATGGTATTTGTAACAGCTGGAATGGGCGGTGGTACTGGAACAGGTGCTGCTCCAATAGTTGCTGAAGTCGCAAAATCAAACAACGCATTGACAGTTGGTGTTGTAACAACTCCTTTTTCATTTGAAGGAAAGAAAAAACTGGCCCTTGCAGAGGCTGGAATTGAGAAGCTCAGAGCTCAAGTTGATACTCTCATCATCATCCCAAATCAATATTTATTGAACGTAGTAGAAAATAACACTCCTATAAAACAAGCATTCTTGATGGCTGATGAGGTTCTTTACATGGGTGTTCAAGGTATCTCAGAGTTGATCACTGAACCAGGTGAGATAAACATTGACTTCGCTGATGTAAGAACTGTAATGAAAGGTAAAGGCGATGCTCTTATGGGAATCGGCTTTGGTGATGGAGCAAATCGTGCAGTTGATGCTGCAAGACAGGCAATAACCAATCCTTTACTTGCAAATGCTTCAATCAACGGAGCAAAAAGTGTTCTTGTAAATCTTGCTGGTACTGATACTCTAACAATTCAAGAGTATCAAGATGTTGTCGAGCTCATCACTGAAAATTGTGCTGAAGATGCTCTTATCATTGCAGGTCAATCCTTCAATCCAGATTTAGGCGACAAAGTAAAAGTCACAGTTGTTGCAACAGGCTTTGAAAAGGTAAGTGATAATGTGGGAGAGAGATTGTTCACAGCTCCAACAAATCCTGAGAAGAAGAAAGCTGATGAGGCTCCTGAAGTTGTTGAAGAGAAGAAAGAAGCTTCTTCTGATATGGCTGCAATTACCGTCAATAGATGGCAAGACCTGCAGCAGAGAATTGGAACAAGTGCCAATGGTGGAGAGCCTGATGATTACAACATCCCAGCTGTTCTTCGTTACCAGAAAAGAGGAGACAAAAAATAATGAATTCCTCTTTCTCTAAGATCTTGGATTCTTATAGAAACTATTTATTATTTGAAAGACGGTTGCAGAAAGCGACCGTCTTGGTTTATATACACGAAGTCACTTTATTTTTGAATTATCTTGAGATGTCTGATCTTCCATTGGACTCATTCAATTTAAATAATGTTGAGAATTACTTGAGTGTTAACACACAGAAGAGAGATCTCTCTTCTAGAACAAGTGCAAGAGATCTGAGTGCAATCAACTCCTTTGTTGGATACTTGATAATAACAGATGTCAGACAGGATAATCCATTGGACCTTTTAGATTCCATAAAAATAGACTATCAGATACCACTTGTTGTCACAAAAGAAGAGATACAGACTCTCTTAGATACGATGGAAGGTGATGATGTTCTCTCAATAAGAGATGCCGCGCTGTATGAAATCATGTACAGCTGTGGACTCAGAGCCAGTGAGGTCATCAATCTTGATATAAACAATGATCAAGATCAGTTCTTGATTGTAACAGGTAAAAGAAACAAGATGAGATCTGTTCCAATTGGAGATGTTGCACGAATGAAGCTTGATAGATACTACAATGAATCTCGTCCCTCTCTTCTGCATGATAAAAATCAGGCTCTTTTTTTGGGAAGAAGAGGCAAGAGACTCACTCGTCAAGCCATCTCAAAAAGACTTGAGGATTACTGCTACAGATGTAAAGTTATAATTCATCTTCATACCTTCAGACACTGTTTTGCCACCCATCTTCTTGAGGGGGGAGCAGATATAAGAGTGGTTCAGGAACTTCTTGGACATTCTGATATCAAAACTACACAAATTTATACCAAAATTGCGGACAAACATCTCAAAGAAGGCTATATTAAATACCATAAAAGTTTACTAAATAAGGATAAAAACTGATGGAAATGCATCTCTTAATATTTTTACTTCCTCTCATCTTCCTTGCAGGATTTGTTGATTCAATAGCTGGTGGTGGTGGATTGATATCTCTGACTTCGTACATGGCATTTGGGATACCATCTCATGTTGCATTGGGCACAAACAAATTTGCAGCGTGCAGTGGAACAACCGTGGCAGCAACTCGATACATCAAAGCTGGTCAGGTGAATTTTAAAATCTGTATATTCGCTGCAATATCTGCTTTGATAGGATCATCAATTGGTGCACGTCTTGTCCTTCTGACAAGTGATGTTTTCATCAAATACATGCTGATCATTGTCGTTCCAATACTTGCCGTTTTTACAGCTCTTAAGAAAGACTTTGGCCATGGGGGCGAAGTTGAGGAGAGTGCAAAAGTTTATGCAATCTGTGCTCTGATATCATTTTTTGTTGGTGGTTATGATGGATTCTTTGGTCCTGGTACTGGAATGTTCCTTACATTCTTCTTCACAGCCCTACTAAACATGGATATCACAAAAGCCTGTGGAAACACAAAGATCATAAACCTTGCAAGCAACATCGCAGCATTATCTACATTCATATATTTTGGTAACATAAACTATGCAATAGCAGTTCCATGTGCAGCAGCACAGATTGCTGGAAGCTATGTTGGATCTGGTCTTGCTATAAAGAAAGGTGTTGATATTGTCAAACCAATCATGTTGATCGTACTTGCTCTTCTTCTGCTTAAAGTTGTATATGATCTAGCATTCTAGTCATAGATCTCAGACAACATCAAGTCATCAAAACCTCTCATCTAATCTGCATGTAATCTATGCTGATGGATGGGAGGTTTTTCTATCCTGACTTGCTGTCTTTTGAATTTTGCTTTTTGAATATAATGCAATTTACAGAGTTTTGAGTAAATGTAGTATATGAAAACAGAAAACAAAATACTTCTATCATTGCTTCCTTATTCTGTAGAAAGAAAGAAACTTAGGATGCTGAAGAACAATGCAAGTTACTTTGAGATCATGAAAGAGATAAAATTCCATGGTCTTAGGAACATTGATGAGAGAATCTCCAGTATAAAGGAGTTCAACACATGCTTTGTAGATGAAGCAAGGTATCCATCCAACCTTCTCAATTGCGATCTTCCTCCACTGAGACTTCAATCAAATGGCAACTTCCCAATAAATGGACGTATAAAATTCGGAGTTGTTGGATCATCTGATGCCTCTCAAAAGATAATAAAATCATTGAGAACATTTGTCCAAGCAATCTTGAAGACAGACAGTGAGATTGTTGGAACTGGCAATGGTGTCATCTATAAAACGGTTGAGCTATGTGATGGCTACAATCGTGATAGAAGTTTCATATTTCTTGGATGCGGTCTTATGAGAGTGCAGCATCTGAGATACGATTGCTCATCAACACTTCTATCTCCATTTGAACCTTTTGAGGTTGCAAGCAAGAGAAATTTTCTCAGCATGTATGAGATCTTTGGATCACTCTGCAACAGTGTTATTATATTTCAGTGTTCAAATAATGATGATATAAAACGCTCTGTGACTCCTATTTTAGACAGCGGAAAAGGACTGTATGTTCACCGTGATGGAGTCACGTTGGACAGGGGCTGTGAGAAAAGTTTTAGCCTGTATTTGGAGGGGTGTGAGATGGTGGATAAGTTTGATGAAGTTGTTCAGGACGAAGGGTTCATTTATAATATATACGAAAAAAAACATAAATAATGGTATTTTTACACAAACAAATAATGTATAATTCATTTATTAAAAGAAGAAATTTTATTCTATTTAGACAATTTTCCAAAAAATGTATTTTTTGAATGGCTTTACAAGTTATTTTACTTGATTATATTTAAAAGTATAAATACAATAAAAAAAACGAGGTAGGATAAATGGATATAAGTCGTGAAGACGCTAGGGAAATAGTGTCTGAAATTTCTAAACTTCTTGGAGCTAAGATGAATATCATGGATGGCAATGGTATCATAATAGCTAGTTCAGATAAAAGTCGCATAGGAAGCTTCCATAAAGCTGCATATGAAATAATCAAGAATAATTTAAGTGAATATGAGATAACAGAAGAAGATCATGTTGAAGGCGCATTGCCTGGAAACAATCTTCCTATATACAATGATGATAAAATCATTGGCGTTGTGGGTATAACTGGAGACTCTGCTGAGATCAGCAAGTACAATTCAATTGTTCAAAAGATGACTGAAATACTTGTGCAAGGTAAGATCAGAGAGGCCAACAATCAGAAGAAACAGAGCATTGTCAACAACTTCCTGTTTGATTGGGTCTTCAATGAGGATGAAAGTGAGAGCCACAGACTGATCTCAAAAGGTCTTGAACTTGGTATTGATATAACTCTGCAGAGACGTATTTTGATATTTGCAGTTGCAGATAATTCTCAAGAGATTGAAAAGCAAATTATAACTTTCATCAAACTTAAGCATAAAGAGAATTTGGTGTTCAAATCTTCCGATTATTTAATTGCACTTGTAATAGAAGAAGATGAAGAAGATTTAAAACTGAAGTGTGATGAGCTTTTGGAAAAAATAAATACCAAGAATGCTATTGTTCACATAGCAGGTAGCTCCAATCATGAAGCTAATGTGCCAATTAGAAAGCTGTATCTGCAGGCTCTTAAAGCTTATGAAGTTGCAAAAAATTCAAAAGAATCAAATGTTGTGTTCTATTCTCATCTTTCCATAGAACTTGTTTTGAATAACTTGGGATATGATGTAAAGAGTGAGATTGTGAAGAAGGTATTTTCCTCTCTTGATCAAAAATCCATGAAGGAATATCTACCTATATTGAAATCTTTCTATAAGTCAAATGGCTCTTTGAAAGCAACTTCAAAAGATCTGAACATTCATGTGAATACAATTCAATATCATTTGAATAAGATGAAGCAAAAAACAGGTTATGATGCAAGAAATTATAATGATTCAATTCTGATTCAAATAGCCATCAGGTTTATTGAAGAGACAAAAGAATTATAATTTAAAATTTTATTGTGATGAAGCAGCTGCTTGGAGGTCTTTCTTCAGCAGTTGTTTTTGTTTTTTTAATTGAATTATTTCTACTCATTATCTATAATTGAAGAAAGGTAAATAAATGGATAGCAATTCAATTTTCAATCAATATCTCGCTAAATTAAAAGATGTGAATCAAATGTCAGACAATACCATTCTAGCCTATAAAAATGATATAAGTACATTTATTGATTATATAGATGAGAGTGAGATTGATCTGTGTGGCATCACCAGAGAGATTGCCTTATCTTATGTTGAATATTTAACAGACATAAAAAAATTGAATCAGAAGAGTATATCAAGAAATGTTTCAAGCATAAGGTCTTTTCTGAAGTACTGCATGGTACATGGTATTGTTGAGAGCAATGCTTTCAAGTATATATCACAGAAAGAGAGATCTAGAAATATTCCTACAGTCTTGAGTGTTGATGAGGTCAGACGTCTCTTGAGCATTGATAGTGATACGTTTGACAGATTGAGAAATCTTATGCTATATACTTTCCTTTATGATACAGGATGCAGAATAAGTGAGGCATTATCTCTTAAAGAAAGTGATTTTCCTCTCTCATCTTTATCTTTGATAATCAAAGGAAAAGGCAACAAGGAAAGAAAGGTCTTCATAACACCGGAGACGCAAAATTTAGCAAAACGATATTTAAAAGACAAACATCAGGTTCAAAAAGAGAAAAAAAATACAAAAAGAGCTGATTTGGACAAATTCTTTATATCAATATCAGGAAAAAGCTTGCCGATTTCGACGGTTGAGAGTATTTTTTATAAACAATGCGAAGAATTTGGTTGGCACAAAAAGTTCACACCTCATACATTGAGGCACAGTTTTGCAACTCACTTACTAGATAATGGGGCATCCCTCAGGATGGTACAGGAGCTGCTTGGACATTCCAGTTTGTCAACAACACAAATATATACTCACGTTTCGCAAAAACAAATGAGGAAGGTTTATTTAGAATCTCACCCTCATGGAAGGATTAACAATGGCATCATTTAAAGGAACAACAATTGTTGCAGTAAGAAAAGACGGCAAAGTTGCTATAGCTGGAGACGGTCAAGTAACTTATGGTAACACAGTATTAAAAGGGAATGCACACAAAATCAGACATCTATTTGGTGGAAAAATTGTAACTGGTTTTGCAGGTACAACTGCAGATGCTTTTACTTTGTTCGAGTTGTTTGAAGTTAAGTTGAAACAATTTAATGGAGATCTAACACGTGCTGCTGTAGAGCTTGCCAAACAGTGGAGAACAGATAAACAGTTGAGACAACTTGAAGCTATGCTTCTTGCAACTGATGGTGATAAAATTTTATTACTCAATGGTGCAGGCGATGTAGTTGAACCAGAGCATGATGTTATGGGTATTGGTTCAGGTGGTAACTTTGCGTTATCTGCTGCCCTTGCATATCTCGATGCAGACAATGGTTTGAGTGCAAAAGAAATTGCTCAAAAATCTGTTAAGATTGCATCTACATTATGTATCTATACTGATGATCAAATTATTGTTGAAGAATTAACTAAAAGAAAATAAATACGGAGATTTATATGAACGCATTACCAAAACTAGATGACTTGAAACCAGTTCAAATTGTTACTGAGTTGGATAAATATATTATTGGCCAGAATAAGGCAAAAAAGACAATTGCTGTTGCTGTACGTAACAGAACCAGAAGAAAAAAATTACCAGATGAAATTAGAGATGAAGTATCTCCAAAAAATATGATCTTGATTGGACCTACTGGTTCAGGTAAAACAGAACTTGCAAGACGCATAAGTAAATTGAGCAATGCTCCTTTCATCAAAGTTGAAGCATCAAAGTTCACTGAAGTAGGTTATGTTGGTCGTGATGTAGAATCAATGATACGTGATCTAATGGGCATTGCTGTTCAGATGGTTACAAAAGAGGCTACAGAAGCTCATAAGGAAGAAGTTGATAAAAAGGTTGAAGATAGAATTTTAGACCTTCTGCTTCCATTGAATAACGATTCCAACTCAACTGATGTTTCAACAACATCCTTCACAGATAGCAGCAATGCAACTCGTGAGAGATTCAGAGAGATGTTGAGAGATGGAAAACTTGAAGACAAAGAAGTTGAAATTACTGTATCCCAATCCAAAAACATTGGTATTGAAATGATTGGTGGTGGAAACAACATGGATGACATTCAAAATGCCATGAGCTCTCTTTCTTCAATGTTCCAACAGCCAAAGAAAAGAAAGTGCACAATCAAAAGAGCACGTGATATTCTAAGAGATGAAGAAGCTGAAAAGTTAGTTGATCCAGATAAAGCACGTGATGAAGCTAAAGACAGAGTTGAGCAGATGGGTATCGTATTCATCGATGAAATTGATAAAATTGCTAATGGCGATTCTCAACGTGGTGGTCAGGACGTTTCAAGAGAAGGTGTTCAAAGAGACATTCTTCCTATAATTGAAGGTACACAAGTAAGTACAAAATGGGGTATAATAGATACAACTCACATTTTATTCATTGCAAGTGGTGCTTTCCATGTTTCAAAACCATCTGATTTGATTCCTGAACTTCAAGGTAGATTCCCTTTGAGAGTTGAACTTGATGAATTGACAGCAGATGACTTTGAAAAGATCCTTGTAGAACCTAAGAATGCAATTACAATGCAATATCATGAGTTATTGAAAACAGAAGGTGTTGATGTTCAATTTGATGCTAAAGCTATAAGAAGATTGAGTGAAATTGCATATGAAGTTAATAAAACCAATGAAGATATTGGTGCTAGAAGACTTTACACTGTAATGGAAAAACTTCTTGAAGAATTGAGCTTCAGTGCTGATGAATTGAGTGGACAGACAATTACAATAACAGAAAAATATGTTAATGATAGACTTGGTGATGTTATCCAAGATCAAGACTTATCTAGATTTATTCTTTAGGAGACAGGCAAATGGAATTCATCCAAATAGAAGCCAAAGATTATGATGAGGCAATAAAAATTGCCAGACAGAGATACGGCGCTGCAGTGAGAATACATTCAAGATGCATTTTTCCAGCTTCTTTCGGGAAGAAAGGATACTGCAAAATTGAGTGTTATCTTATTGAAGATAACTCTATTGAGGATGAAGATGATAAAGTTATTGAAAAACCCAAATCAATAGAAGCTCCAAGTGGCGTTATAGCAGAGATGCGGAAGACATTATTAGATAATGATTTTTCCTCCTCGCTTATAGATAGGGTCATTGGAGATCTAGTTTGGGAAGATGCAAAAGACCTCACAGAAATGGAGCTACGTCTTGTAAATGCACTGGTAGACAGTGCAGAAGTCAACAGAGAAGACATATTGCATCCACCGAAGTTCTTTGTGCTGCATGGTTCTACCGCTGTTGGTAAGACCTTATCCTTATTGAAACTTTCAATGCTTTATACATCGGCAGTTGAGGCATCTGCTAAGAGAAACATAATTGTGTTATCTTTAGGCGGATCTTCAAAATTGAATTCCATCTGCGAATTACACGACATTGATATTACTCATGCTGTAAATCCAGATAGCGTGAGAGAGTTTGTGGCCAAAGAGAGCGATAGGTATGATCTGGTGTTGGTTGATATTGGTGAGATTGATGAAGATTTGAAATCTGCAATGCTGACAATCCTACCTAAAGAATCGACTGGACATTATTTCTGCGCAAATGCTCGCTACAAATTAAGTGAACTTGAGGCCAGCTACAAGAAAGTAGCATCTCAATATGCGCTTAGATCGGTAATAGTTACGATGTGTGATGAATCATACTCGATTGGTAATGTATTATCATTCTGCAACAATGAGAACATGTCATTGTTGTTCTTCAGCTCAGGAAGGAATATGAGTCGTGGATTGCATCCTGCAAATAGTGCATACATAATGAGTCTCTTCCATGGTTTCTCACTTGATTTCAAATCAATGTGGGACAATGCTGATAAAGCAGGACTTCTGGATTAGATTCTTATTGCAAGCACAAAGAAAACCTCAATGATCTATTTTTATAGATTCATTGAGGTTTTCTTGCATTCAGTCGCTGCTTTTTACTTTGTTCAATTCAAGCAGATATGGTTTCAAAGCCTCAGGAAGACTTTCAATAAGGAGCTCAACCATTTTCTCCTTTGGCAGCTCTAAGTATCCTGTGACCCACTTAGCAGTCATATCAATGGAGCCCTTGCAGTACATCTGAAGAAGAAATTTGATATCACTTTCAAGACTCTTTCTTGTTTGCTTTATTATGGCATTCTCGTAGAACTGATAGATCATCTCATAGTCATAGTTCTGTATGTTGTTGTAGTCATTGCTTCTGAAGGCCTGAGAGAAAAATATCTTTTCATTTTCTATGAATGTGAATTTCTCAAGAAGAGCTTCTTTAAGAGTGAGAGATACACCCATAAGTAAGAAGCTTTTATCACATAGCATTCTGAAATACCAATTTACAAGGTCATATTTGTCTTTAAAATTACGATAGAAAGTCTGACGGGTGAGTCCACATCCATCACATATTGAAGAGACGGTTATCTTATCAAGACTCTTTGTTGCCATCAACTGCTTTATGGACAATGCAAATTGCAATTTTGTGTTCATTATATTTCCCCTTGCTTCTTTTTATTTTACCATTAATGATGGAAAATGCAATCTTATTTATCCCTCATCACCATTTTGAATTGATATTACATGAAAATTTGAATCTTTTTATATAAAAAGAGTCTTCAAAGTTACATATCGATAATGTTGTAACTTGCTTTCCTCTCCAATGGATATAATAATATCTATATTAACATACGGAGGCATAAAAATGGTAAATAGATTTGTTTTAAATGAAACATCTTATCATGGCGCGGGGGCTATTTCAGTCATCCCTGAAGAGATTAAAAGTAGAGGTTTCAAGAAAGTATTTGTCTGCACAGATCCAAGCTTGATTAAATTTAAAGTGGCAACCAAGGTCATTGATTTACTCGAAAAAGAGAAAATCGATTACACTCTTTATTCAAATGTAAAACCAAACCCAACTATTGAAAATGTTCAAACAGGTGTTAAAGCTTTTATAGATAATAAAGCTGATTGTATTGTAGCAATTGGTGGTGGTTCTGCAATGGATACTGCAAAAGGTATTGGTATCATTGTAAACAACCCTGAAAACGCTGATGTTAGATCTCTTGAAGGAGTATCTCCAACAAAGAATAAATCAGTTTCAATCATTGCAGTACCAACAACAGCTGGAACAGCTGCTGAGGTTACAATCAACTATGTAATTACAGATCCTGAAAAACAAAGAAAATTTGTTTGTGTTGATCCTAAAGATATTCCAGTTGTAGCTGTAGTTGATTCAGATATGATGAGCAGCATGCCTAAGGGTCTTACTGCTGCAACAGGTATGGATGCACTGACTCATGCAATTGAAGGATACATCACACTTGGAGCTTGGGAACTATCTGATATGTTCCATATCAAGGCAATTGAATTGATAAGCAAATCATTGCGTGGAGCTGTCAAAAACGAGAGTGAGGGCCGTGAGGGCATGGCTCTTGGTGAATACATTGCTGGAATGGGATTCTCAAATGTAGGCTTGGGTGTTGATCACTCCATGGCTCATCCTTTGAGTGCATTCTACGATACACCTCATGGTGTGGCATGTGCAATTTTACTTCCACCAATTATGGAATTCAACCGTGATTATACTGGTGAGAAATATAGAGAGATTGCAAGAGCAATGGGAGTCAAAGGTGTTGATGATATGAGTCAAGAAGAATACCGTGATGCAGCAATCAATGCAGTAAAACAGTTATCACTTGATGTAGGTATCCCTCAAGATCTTAAGGGAATAGTTCAAGAGAAGGACATTCCATTCCTATCAGAGAGTGCTTTCAAGGATGCTTGCAAACCTGGTAACCCAAGAGATTGTACTGCAGAAGAAATTGCAGCTATCTATAAATCATTGATTTAATTATTAATTGTAATTGATTGTTAGACCATCAAGCATCTAAGCACTGCCTGATGGTCTTCTTTATATGCATCAATTCTATTATTTTTTGATTGTCAGTTTGTTCTGTGAGACCAATCCCTCAAGTATTCCATGAACAGCAGGACCGGCAATGTTACTTCCCCAAATTGAACCTTTTGTTGGAGCTTTTGCTGCAAAGTAAATTATGTATTTGGGATCATCTAGAGGAACAATTGACAGTGTTGATGCAAGAACACCTCCATCTTCATAACTTTTTGTCTCTGAATTGTAGAGCTGAGCGGTACCTGTTTTTGATCCAACTCTCAGACCTTCGATAGCAGTTTTTGTGGCAG
>JBFHKM010000020.1:0-31809 GCA_041595335.1 Sphaerochaetaceae bacterium | reverse complement strand
TTTTATAAAAAATAACTACATATGTATGGTACTTTAAGTTTATCTTGGCTCCAATATGTTATGAAAGTTTGTAATACTTGCTAATTTGTAAAAAATAAGCTATAATTGTTATTAGTTAGAAAGCGATACCCCGAGCAGTGCATTTGCTGTTGCTCGGGTTTTGTTTACAATAAATTTTAACACAATTTACCAATTAATCACCGTCAACAGATGCTTTATTACAAATTGGGGTAATTAAGCATAATATGTTACGGTCTTTAGTTTTTGGAGGAAATAGATGGATATTCAAGATTTACAGAAGATTATTAGCGAGGAAAAATGGACATTAGTTCAGCTTCAAGCTCTTACTGTTTCTTATTTTACTGAATGGGACGCAAAAATCAAAACTATCAATGGCGATGATTTAATTGAAGCTAAACAGATTTGCGATGAATACTTTGATCAAATTAACAAGAACAGTGTTATTGCAAGATATGTTTCAGGCATGATTACATTATTCACTCGTCCACAGGAAGATAATATCGCATTCTTAGATTTGATTTCTTCTTTTGCTCAAGTAAAACAATGGGCTCTTGTAGAATACCTTTGCAAGAAGATTCTTGCTGTAAATGAAAGCAAACCAGCATTAAGATTGCTTGCTGATTGCTACACTGCAACAGACAATGAAGCTGAAAAATACGCTACCTGGGAAAGAATTGTTAAAGTTGATTACTCAGAAACAGAAATCTTACGCAAATTAGCTGATTACAAATTTGAAACTGCTTCTACAAAAGCAGAAGATAAAGAAGCAGCAATAACTTATTACAAAAAATTATTGAACAGATTGATGACTAAAAATGATGCAGGTCAAATTAAAGAATGTTTCCCTGTACTTGTTAGCTTGATTGACGATGATTTTGGATACTTAATTGGTGTCTGTGAAAGAGTTGCTACACATGTAGGAAATGCTTATGCAGTAGCACTTTTAAATGTATTGTCTGAAAACTTTAAAGATGATCTTGATGAATTGATCACTATCAACAAAAAGATTCTTGAATACTCAAACGACAACATTCCAGCTAGAAATGCTCTTGTTACATGCTACAAACAGAAATACAAAGACCATGGTCGTTTGAACACCTGTTTGGTTCACAGTAAGGTTGCTGATAAATCTTACAAATTGGTCATGCATGCAATTGAAGATTTTGAAACAAACATTGCTTTTGATAAGGGTACATTTGTATTCCAGAAGAGCACAGGTAGAATCGGTAGAATCAATTCTATAACTGACGATGAAGTTGTAATTGACTTTGCAGGTCAAAACAATGTAAGTACAGGATCAACTATGTCAACAGACATGGCATTCAAGAGTTTAGATGCTCTTCCAAAATCTCATATCTGGGTATTGAAGAGTGCTGTTCCACATGCAAAATTAAAAGCTAAGATTCAAAAGGATATTCCTTGGGCTCTTAGAATTTTAATGGGAAGCAACAACAACAGAAGTTCAATCAAAGAGATGAAAGCTGAAATTGTTCCTTCATTACTTACAGCAAGAGAATGGACTTCTTGGAACACTGCAGCTAAAAAAGAATTGATGAGCAATCCTCTATTTGGTGTTGATGCATCAGAATCTGATACCTTCACTCTTCGTAGCACTCCAATTACATTTGAAGAGAAACAGTTGAACATATTCAAAGGTGAAAAACTATTCTATGATAAAGTAAAGGGCATAAGAGAATTCATCCTAAACAAGGGTGATGTTGAAAGTGATTCATTCCTAGAGATGGTTGAGTACTTTGCAGCAAATATCACAAATAAAGATGGTACACCAAAATCTATCTCTTACGTAAGTGATATTCTTGTAAGCAGTTACTTGATTCTTGAAGATCTATATGAAAATTATAAGATGAATTTCATCAAGCTTCCAGAAGGAATGCCTTTTGAATCTATCTATAAGAATATTGAAGATAAGGTTGAATGTTTCAAAGCTATTAAAGATCCTGAAATTAAAAAACTATTTATTGATAGAATTGTAGATTGTGATGATCTATGGGAAAAAACTTTATTGGATCTATTCCCTTATTATCAAACATCTTATATTCCTGATACTTTCAAAGCCAACAAGAAACCTGAAAGTTTCACAAAAATATTCAAGAGATCTATTTCTAAATATAAAGATGATAACAATGTATTCTTGTATCTTTACAAGACTTATGATGTTTCTGTTTGGGAAAAGAACGATGTACCTGCAGACCAACTTCTATTCACTGGCTTGCTTCTTCTTGATTACACATTGAAATGTATTGAGAATAAGAAGAAAGTTACTGAAAACAGAAAGAATGCTAAGGTACTTTTGGAGAAGTTATTCACAAACAAAGCTATTTATAATTACATCAAATTTGGTGATGAGAACTCAGCTAAAAAGGTTTGGTCTTTGGTAACAGATCTTCCATTCGCTCATAGCGATGTTGGTAAGAAGATTGAAGTTAGACACCAGATCAATGAGTTATATCCGAACTTCAACTTTGATGACGAAACTGTCAACAAGAATGAAGAGGACTTCATACCAACAGGTCTATTCTGCTTGCAGGAAAGCATGGATGCAAAGAAAGCTGAATTATTCAACCTTCAACATGTATTGCTACCTGAAGTTACTAAAGAAATTGGTGAGGCTCGTGAACTAGGTGATCTAAAAGAGAACTCTGAATACATTTATGGTAAAGAAAGACAAAGAACTTTAAACAGTCAACTTTTCAATCTTAACGATGAAATTGAAAGAGCTTCTATTGTTGACCCTGCTTCTATCAGCGATGAAGAAATTGGTTTTGGTACCAAAGTAACTCTGCATGATAATATCAAGGACGAAGAGATCCAATATACAATCATGGGTCTTTGGGAAGCAAATCCTTCAAAGAACATCATCAATATGTTGGCACCTCTTGGTTACAACTTGTTGAAACGTAAGGTTGGAGAGAATGTTAAATTCAAAGTTAATGAATTGCAGTTCGACTTCACAGTTAAAAAAATTGAAGTTGCTATCTAATCAATTATAGAGCTAGAAGAACCTCATCATGATTTTTTCATTGGTGAGGTTTTTTTTACGTAAAAAAAGCACCTCTTAAGGTGCCATCAGTTTTATGAATAGATTAAGATTCATATATGGACATTCTATATGCATCACTATCTTTTGATAAATTTCTAATCTTTATGTTGTAATAATTCGCTAGCTCAAACTTTTTCAGATTTTCTTCTTTTACCTTATTCATAACAGATGCAATTAAGGCTGTGATGTAATCTGCAACCTGAAGAGCTGTGCTGTAGGCATTTGAAAGAACTGTAACGGTAGGTATTTCTTTACCTGCAATCTCTGCTAATTTATCTTCAAGCATTTTCATTCTATCCAAACTGAGACCACCATCATCTGGCACTATGATATTACATCCGATTTTTTGATATGCTTTTTTATAGACAAAATCTTCCATCAAAATATAATATAGCTCACCTATTCCCATTTTATCTTTCTGGGTAACAATTTTTTTTATATCCCTGTTCTTTGCATCTACAAGAAGACCTTTATAATTCAAAGCATCCCTCTTCAAATATTCGATAAAAAGGTCTATGAGATCTTTGTAAAATCCAAATTGATGATTTTCAAACTTACTGAAATTTATTGGACCATCATAATAATTCTTTTTCTTTATCAAAGTTATATCATCATTCAAGCCTCTTTTGTTGATGTCATCTATAATCATTATTCCAAAGCAGGAAAATCTCAACTGATCATCATCTTCAAATAAAAGCTCTTTGTATTTTTCATTGCAAAATATATTCATACAAACTCCTCTTCAAATAATAATCAAAAAGATTCTTAAAAACAACAACTTGTTATGTAAAACACTCCTGTTTCTTCAACAAATAAATGATGTAAATCATCATCTCATCTATCAGTGAATAAGCAGGAGTGTTTTCTCAGTAGAATTGAGTTACTTATGAATTATTTACTATTTTGAAGTTGAAGCTTTATCTTTGTCAGAAGAACTTGTTTGTTGAATGGTTTCGCTACATGGTCATTCATTCCACTTTCAATTGTCTTCTTTATATCAGAATCAAGCGCATTAGCAGAGACAGCTACTATTGGAACATATTGGTTCAACTCTCTCATCTTTCTTGCAGCTTCGTATCCATCCATAACAGGCATTCTTATATCCATAAGAACAATGTCATAGCTCTTATTTTTGAACATATCCAATCCAACTGCTCCATCTTCAGCAAAATCTACAATCATACCAACCGACTCAAGTATCTTTATCAAAAGCTTTGCATTCACTCTATTATCTTCACAAACCAGCACATGCTTGCATCTGAAGATTAAATTGTTTTCAATATTTTCCATTTTTCTTATCTCCATTGGAACATTCAATTTAATATTGGTTCCGACATTTTTTTTACTTTTAACTTCTATGGTACCGTCAAATTGAGTTATCAAACTTTTTACAATGAACATTCCAATACCAAATCCTTTTAAATCAGATGATGCATCTGATATCTCTTTTTTAAATCCATCAAAGATATGAGGAAGGAATTCTTTGCTGATACCAACTCCATTATCATTTACTTCAAATTCTAAAATTAAATGAGTGTCATCAATTGGTGTATAAGAAATATACAATTCAACAAATGGATTCTCTTCTCTTCTGAACTTTACTGCATTATCAATCAGATATATAATTGCTTGCTCTAAATGAACTTTATCTGTAATTACAGATTCAATGTAAGGGTTTGTGTTTTTGAATTCATAGGTTAATTTAACATCAAATTCTTTTGTTAAATAAGTAGATATATCTTGAATTTCGTCGCACAATGTTTGCAAATTGGTTTCTGATTTTTGCAGAACAAATTTTCCTTCTTTTATATCTTCCATGTTGAGTAAGTTTGTTATTGAGTTAAGAAGATACTTACCATAGTGAGATATTGAGTTATAGTTGTTTATTTGCTCTTGAGATATATCAGGATTCTCAATCTGCTCCTGTGCTATTCCAAGGATGATGCTAAGAGGTGTCTTCATTTCATGACTGAGATGACTCAATATCTCATGTTTGAGTCTATTATCATGCTCTTTGATCTCATTCTGTTTTTTTCTCTCGTAAGTAAGAATCAAAAGATATAAGGATAAGGCAATCATCATTATAAGAATGAAAACAAAAATTGAAGTTTTGTAGTAATGGTAAGATTTATTCTTATAAAGTGCGAGATGCCAATCATTGTTTATGGTATCCAAATCCATTATATTGGCTTTAGATAAATCCATATCTTCATCACCTGCTAAAACGGTTTTATCACCATTTTCATTGATTACATAAATCTGATAACTGTAATCCATTTTGTGCAGATCATTTTCAGCGAATTCATCAACCAGCGTTTGAACAGATAGGATGACAACAGAAAAACCGCCAAAGACAGAATTATTATTTTCGTCTAGATTATAATAAGGGTTTCTGAGAATGAATCCTGTACCACCCTGTTTTAGACTGTAAGGTCCAGAGAGCAATATAATATTGTTATCTCTTGAAAATGTGACATCCTTAACTCGTTTGGGATCCTCAAATAAATTATGGCCTATTGCCTCTTCATTTCCTTCAAGTGGATAACTATATGTCACAATACCTTGAGGAACATATTGTATTGCTTTTGCCCATGGGCTTGTATTGTATAGAGCCTGAGCTATTGCATTGAATTCATCCTCACTGATATCATCTGAAAAAAAATTAATGACTCCTTCAAGTGCGGAAGTCATTTCAACGTAAGAGGTTATTTCCTTTTCAATTAACTTTGCGTATGTATCTAATGTATTATTGATTACAAGATTCTCTTGTTTGTTCTGATATTTCAAAATCAATGAAGGAAATATAAGAGCCAAAAGGAAGCCAACTACCAATATTGTATGTCGTAATTTGAAAGATTTTAATTTCATAATTTGATTTCCTTTGAACAGTTATGTCATCACTTATTTTTTGTAATTATAACATATAATCTAATTTATATCCATCTTATTTATAATTAATTGAATAATTGGCAATTAACAACATTTAGAAATTGCAATAAATAAAAGACTCTACAACTTATATCATAAGTTGTTATATATTTAAACAACTCAAATCTTAAAAAGTAACTTTTTTCGTAAAAAATTTTACTAATTTTTGCATAAAAAAAACCAAGCTGATCTGTAGCTTGGTTCTTTTGTATTGATGCACTATTTCCTAAATCTTACATCCTGCCATATTTCATTATATTTTGTTGTGTCATTTCCCAAATCTTCCATAAGTTCACAATTTTTTAATTCTGATGCTTGATAATAAGGGGTTGTTGTCATGAACTTTTCTGCCTCTGTATTGACTGTTGAAGGGAATCCAAATTCATCAAGAAATTGAGCATATATTTCAGGTCTATGTATGAAATTGATGAACTCAAGTGCAAGCTCAATGTTTTTAGCTCCCTTAGGAATGCACATGCTGTCTATGTACATTGTTGATCCTTCCTCTGGAATAAAAAAATCTATTTTATCCATGTCCTCTTCAGCAATCTCACTGAAAATAACTTCAGCATATCCCTGAACAACAGAGAAATCTCCTGCAGCAAATGATCTTGCAAATCCATCTGAATCCCATTTTACGATATTTGGTTTCCAATCATTCACTATTGTATCCTCAGCTATTTTCAACTCCTCATCATCTGTAGAATTCACACTGAAGCCATTGAATGCAAGCGAATCTCCAAGTACCTCTCTCATATCATCCATCAAAGTCATGGTGTTCTTTAAATCAGTTCTTGAAAAAATGCTGAAGCTTTTATCATATTGAGAGACTTTGTCTTTGTTTACACCAATTCCAGCCGCTCCCATATAATAAGGAACACTGAACTGCATATTCTCATCATAGGTTGATTTTTCTAGTACAAATGGTGATATATATTGCAAATTTGGCAATTTTGAGTGATCAAGTTTCTCAAGCATATCTAATTTTATGAGTATTGAGGTGTAATTCTGAGATGGGAAGATCACATCATACCCTTTTGCGCCTGATAAAAGTTTCGAGAACATCTCCTCATTGGATGAGAAGTTATCAGTTACAACAGTAACTCCAAATTCTTCTTCGAACTCATCAATTACAGATTGAGGTGTGTAGCTTGTCCAGTTGAATAGATAAAGAGTTTTTTCTTCCCTATCATGCCTTCTGTAGAAAAACAGAGAGAGGAGAGCTAAAATGATGACGAGTGAGATTACAGCATAACGTCTGTATTTAACATTAGGATTCATATTATTTTCCTTGACCTTCATTATCTGTAATAAAGGAGGATGCTTTTAAAAGCATCCTATGTTATTGTCATACCTTCTTCTTTAATCAGAATCAGTTTATATTTATGTATTTATTTTAGTTGATGAGATATCAAGAATTTAGTAATTATCCCTTCAGCTGGCAAAACTCAGACTGAAGGGCATTATTTAGTTAGAATCAATAAATGTTTTTGAAAAACAATTTTTTATAAATAAATTTTGACTGGAATATAGAGCAAATCCAGCCAATTGTAAATACTTTTTTTAAAAATAATATTAAATTTTTTTTTGTATATCTAACCAATAAAAATGAGTGATAAATAATATACGTAAATTGTTATCTGAAAGATAATTATCAATCAGAATGTTTTACAGAATCAATATATGCTAATATTGATTTCAATACAGGTTTCTCACCAATGTAGCTTTCTTTTTCATGATCGACTGTTAGAGCTACTATTTTTGCTCCAACCTTCTGTTCTATACATTCAATATCATCACTTGAAAGATCATCAAAATGAAGAATAAGGCCAAGTTCTTTCATGCCAAAGATTTGTTTTTTATCAAATTTGTAGTTTTTCTTATTCATTACATGCTCCTTCCTATGTTTATTATAACCCAATAAATGTATAACACAAGTAAAATTACATAAATTGCATATTTTATTGGATTTTAAATTATCCAAGAGAAGAGTTGGATAAAAAATCTTAAGAGTTATGATGAATTGAATCTCAATTGAGAGCAATTTATAGAGAGCTAATATGATTCTACATTAAAATAAATATCAAAAGACACACAAAAAGGATAACAATCTCTTATTATCCTTTTTCTGTGTGGCTTTAATAAAATAAATATTTCTTTTGCTACGAATATTTTATGCTCGAATCTGCTATTCTGTAGCTTTTCTGTATACTTCAAGAACCTCACTTGGTTCGGCTCTTTTTGTGTAGTCAGCGTCAATCCAGGCCTTGATGATCTTATGGTCTTTGCCCACAACATATGTTGAAGGTAGAGGTAGATTGTGTTCTGGGGAACCTGTAGATTTTACAACAGCTGCTCCATATATATTTTGAATTGTTTCAGGAAGTTGGAATACGATTCCAAGTTTGCTTGCCAATTTGTTATCAACATCACTCAAGACAGTAAAATTCAATTTACTTACATCTTGCTCCACTGAGGTCACATCTGGTTGTTCTGGAGATATTGCAATCATGAAGACATCCTTGTTCTTCTGCTCACTTAGAAGTGCTTCATAAGCTCTGAGTTCCAAATTACAGTAAGGACACCATGAGCCTCTGTAGAAACTGATTATTGCAGTTTTCCCATCCAATAACTGATGAAGATCAACCTTTTTGGAATCTAAATCCAGAAGAACCTCATCATCAAAAAAATCTCCTGCACTTTTAGCACTCTCTTCGATTCCTGATTTTTTTAAATTTACAGTTGCTTCATTCATCAGATTTACAATTACTTTGCCGTTTCTTTTTATAGAGCCAGCCTGTTTATCTCTTAATTGTTCACTTAATTTCATTGTTTGTCCTTGTCTTGTATGCAAAAAAACCTTTGCTTTAAATACATACTATGTTTATAGGTAATAATATTGAAGGTTTCCTTTTAAGTCAAGTGAATCAAAGTATCAAATCTTTTTTCAAAAATTGGAGTTTGAAATATCATCATATATGAAAATAATTCAGACCAGATTGCATTTGATTGCAACTGGCCTGAATCGGTAATGTAAATGTCTATCAAACTAAAAGACCATGGTGAGCTGAACTCTACTCCTGCTCCTGTTCTATTTGCTTGAGATATTTATAGAGAGTTGGTTGGGCAATTTCCAAAATTTCACATACCTTTGGAACAGATTGTCGAACTTTGAAGACACCTCTTGCAGAAAGTCTTTTTAGAATATTGAGTTTTGCTTCTTTAGAGTTCAATTTGTAGATATCGGCATGTTTTGTTTCTTCAAGAATTATATTGACCATGATATCTTCAATATCTTCATTATCACCAATCTGATCAAAATTTAGATTGATTTTGGACTGCTGAGCAAACAAGTTCTTGATGAAAGGTTCAATTTGAGCAAAACCTGATACATCTTGATTTATAGAAAGACAATAAAGCACCTTTCCATCATCATCTCTTATCATCAAATTGTTTGTTCTGATCAGACGATCCGGTTCTGATACATTCAAAGCACCCACAATTCTGTTTGTGTTCTCATTGATGCACTTAGAATTTATCAACTTTAATATTGCAATCTTACTCTTGTCACCTATATTTCGTTTAGAAAGTGAACCCTCATTGATCCACTCAATCTCACCTGTTTTTGCATTGTGCAATATAACTTCAGATGAAGGTCCAAGAATCTCACTGAAGTATTGACATATCTCTATTAAATTTTTATTAGTATTCATATTATAATTATATTGATGAACCAATTTCATATCAAGCTATTATAAAATATTTTTGATTTCAATTTGACTTTTGTCAGTTAAAAAACATTTCAAACTTGTCATATCAATCATCATTCAAGAAAAACAATTGCTAAATGGCAATAATCCATATTTTCTTGAGGTATACTTTATAATTGATTGATTATAAATAGCAGTATATATCATCATTTTTGGATAGCAATGATACATACTGCAGTAATTTACCTAAATCAGTTGAGTCTCCCCTCTGTTACTTTTTTCAATTTCTCGGTCAATTTCATGTTCTCACTGTAATCAATTGGACATTCAATGATTACAGGTCTGTCCATTGTAAAAGCCTTTTCAAGCTTGGGGATGAATTCTTCATTGCTTTCAATTTTCATTCCCTCACAACCCATTGCTTTTGCAAGAGCAACAAAGTCAGGATTTGTAAAGTCAACATAGCAGTGATGTCCAAATTGTTCATCCTGTTTCCATTTGATCAATCCATATGCACCATCGGTTAAAATTATTGCAACAAAATTAGTTCTGCATCTTACAGCAGTTTCAAGCTCCTGCATGTTCATCATAAAACCGCCATCACCACATATAGCCAGTACTTTCTTTTCTGGATTTATCAACTTTGCAGAGATAGCTCCAGGGATTGCAATACCCATTGTAGCAAATCCATTTGAAATCAGACATGATTGTGGTAACTCACAGTTATATTCTCTACCAATCCACATTTTATGAGCACCTACATCAGAGATCAGAATTGAGTTTGGGTCCATGACTTTTCTTACATCGTACAGCAATTTTTGGGGTTTCATTGGATAAGCTGTATCATCAGCATAACTTTCATAATCTGCAACCATCTCTTTTTTGATTTTGAAGGCCCATTTTGGAACGTCTTCCCTACTTGCTCTTCGCTGTATCTCTCGCAGAGAATAATCAATATCACCAATAACTTCACATTCTGGTTCATAGTATTTGTTTATATGTGCAGATTGTGTTCCAATGTGAATTACTTTCTTAGATCCATCAGGATTCCACTTTCTTGGAGCACTTTCAACAAGGTCATATCCAACAGCAACAATCAAATCTGCTTTTGCCAGCAATATATCTTGGTAATCTTTTTGAGGTATTCCAAATGTCCACATGCTGTAGCGATTTTTCCATGAGATGATGCCCTTTGCCATTATGGTATTGAGTGTTGGAATCATCAGGTGCTCAGCAAAGGATGTAACTGACTCATTGCAGCAATTTCTAGCAGCCGAAGCTCCCACAAGAACTATTGGATATTTAGCATCCGATATAATGGTAGCTGCTTTTTCAAGAGAATTGAATGTTGCATAACCTTTTTGAACAGGTAATTTTTTCATAGGTTTGCCTTCAACCTGCATCTTTGCAATGTTACAGGGAAGATTTATATGAGTTGCACCAGGTTTTTCATTCTCAGCATATTTAAAAGCTATTCTGACTATCTCACTGACTGTATCAGGACGTACAATTTCTTTTGATTTCTGAGTGATTGGTTCGAACATTTTGATTAAATCTACAAACTGATGAGATGTCAGATGCATTCTATCGGTTCCAGCTTGACCTGTTATTGCAACAAGAGGAGCTCCATCCATGTTTGCGTCAGCAACTCCGGTGACTAAATTTGTTGCACCAGGACCTAACGTAGATAAACATACTCCAGCTTTACCTGTCAATCGACCATAGACATCAGCCATGAAGGCTGCACCCTGTTCATGTCTTGTAGGAATGAACTCTATTGATGATTTTTCAAGAGCGTTCATAACATCTAAGTTTTCTTCTCCAGGTATTCCAAAGATGTATTTGACACCTTCTGCCTCGAGACATTCAATCAACAAATCAGCTGTGTTTTTAATTTTATCCATTTGTTTACCACTAAATAGTATTGGCTATTTATTCCCTAAGATTAAATATTAATTTTGACAACAACGTTAACATCAATTAAAAAAGAGAACAACAGTAAATTTTGATTTTTATTGAAGTTTTTGATATTTTATTTGTTTGGATAAATGCAATTTTAATTTGAAATTTGTTTTTAGAATTCTGTTTTAGATGAACTGCTTTGGTATCTTCAAGAACGATATAGAAATAGTATAAAATTATAGAAGTTTGACAATAAAAGGCATCTTTTAACAAAAATATAGAAAATAAGTAAAAAATTATAAAATATATATCAAGCTTGTATTTTAAAATTATCTATTTCAAAAATGCAAGCTTGAATTGGCAAGAAGAAATCATCATCAGACTTCTACAATCAAGAAGCCATGTGGTAAGAGATAATTATGGGTTCTGTTGAAACTGTAATTTCTTCCCTCGAGCATTTTGGTAAAATCACCCTCAATATTATGAGAATCATCACCTTGATTCAAATAGATTCTTATTGTTTTCTCTTTTAAGGTTCTCTCATAACAGTAATATTCATTTTCAAGCTTTATCCCTTTTATGCTGCCATCAAATAGAACATCAGAATGCTCTTCTCTTATTTCTGCCAATCGTCTGATCATTGTAAGTAACTGAGGATTGTTTATGTGAAGGTCATTTATATAGAAATAAGGTCTCAGCTGTGAATCATCAGGACCAATCTTCATACCTTCTGCTCCCCACTCATCACCATTGTAAAGCGATACAATTCCAGGGAGTGTATAAAGTATTGCATAGGCTAAATACAGATTCTCTTTGTTGCCAATTTTTGATGCCAATCTATCCACATCGTGGTTGTCAACAAAATTATAAAGTTTGTATCCAACACCTTCTAAGAACTGTCTTTTGATTGTATGGTTCAATTCAAAATAATTATTTGTTTTATGAGAATTGTACAGTGCTTGGTGCAGCTCATAGTCTGTCACGCTATCAAAAAGCCCCTCTCCTACAAACTTTGAATAATCTCCATGAATTACTTCACCAAGAGTAAAAAAGTCAGGAGAGCCTTCTTTACATACTTCATTGATTCTGTGAATGAATTGCTGTGGTAAGGAATATGCCACATCAAATCGCAATCCATCAATGTTGAAAGTTTCTTTCCAAAATCTTACAGCAGATAGCAGATATTCAACAACCTCAGGACAATCGTGATTTAGAAGGACCAATTCATCTACACCTTCCCAACCATCATAGCAGAAGCCATCGTTGAAGCCATTGTTTTTGCTGAAATCAACATTTTTGAACCAGTTTATGTATTTTGATCTCTCTTTATTCTCTTTGAGGTCTTTGAAGGCAAAGAATTCTCTTCCAACATGATTGAAAACACAATCGAGAACCACTCTTATTCCATTTTGATGATAATGATTGACCAAATTAATCAACGTGTTGTTATCACCCAATCTAGGATCCACTTTAAAATAATCTGTTGTATCATATCCATGGGATACACTTTCAAAAAGAGGAGACAGATATATGGCATTTATTCTCAAAGATTTTAAATGTTCACTCCACATCTCAAGTTCGCTCAAACTGTAAGGTCCATGGGCATAAGCCAATGGATAAAACTGATAAAAATTTGCTCTTTCAAACCACATCTATATAACTCCAATTAATACCGCCAGGTATGATGTACGTAATGATTAAATTCTAAGAATTTATTCCAAATTGAAATTGATGAAGAAGGCCATACAGGCCCTGTTCTTTATTTTCATCCATTTCGTGTCGATTGAGATAATCAACCACAACGGCAAGATAGCTGTAGGTGAATTGTTTCTCACGATTGTTCATATTGCCGTTCTGTTCTTTTGATTTGATAAATAAATTCAATGTAATTTCATAAATCTTATTCAAATACTTCTGAGCTACTTCTGAGTCCTCACTTTTTTTAGAACTGAGAATGTAACTGAACAGAAGATGATAAAGAACAGTATTTCTTGAGCTACATTCTGCCAAAGCAAAAGTTAGCTTCTGTATTGAATTGACAAAATCTCCATTGTAAGAGGCCTCTCTTTCCAAATATTTTATATCCTCACTAAGATTTGTTTCAAATATTGATTCAAAAAGGCCAAGTTTGGATCCAAAATAATGATACATTGTGGGTTTGCTCACTCCCACAGTATTACAGATTTCTTGTATTCCAACTCCTTGATAACCTTTTTCGTCAAACAGAAAAAGTGCTGCATTCAATAACTTTTCTTTATTTTCCATACAAACAATATACCGACTGGTATATTGTTCTGTCAATATACCAATCGGTATAATAGCGATTTTATTCTTTTTATTTTAAAATTGATCCATCAATTCCTAGATTAGAAACTGCTTCACCATCAAAATAATATCTTTTCGATTGAAACAGTGAGACATGCTTTTTATCCCCATCAATGTACTTCAATTTCCAGACAATCTTACCATCAGCATTCACTTCCCAAAGTCCATAATCCCCTTCACATATGAGTGTGTTTCCATTTTCAAGTCTTGTTGCGCTGGATGTGTTCTGAGAGTACAAATTTTTATTAGTAAATTGCCATACCACATTCGGTTCATTGTCATGATCAGATAGGAGAGAGAAAGGTTTAGTCAAATCAAATTCAACTACTTCTGATTGTGCTCTTTTACCAACCATTCTGTTTACAAACACAAGTAGAGTACCTTCATCTGTCAATGATGGTGCATGCTGACCTGTGGAGATAACAGAGCCCTCATCATTTCCATATGCTCTTGGATTGCCAAATCTATAGACAAGATCTCCACCTACTCCATAGTTACCGCCTTCATGAGAGGCTGCTTCTTCAGTAGTTGTACTGCGATCTATTACCCAGATCTCTCCATAAGCCATGGAACTTAAATAGAAGACATTTCTATCTGCATCATATTCAATACCATTGCAATGCATCACATCCTCAATCTTACCTGTGTAGTTTATATCAATTAAATTTGGATTTTGTGATACATCCCCATAGTTTTTTGCATCAGGATTGATGTCTTGAACAATGTGATCCCAGGAATTCCAAGTCCAAACAATCTCATTTGTTTTTGGATCAACTTCAACAATGCTATCAGGCCATATACCGTCTGAATCAAGCACAGAAGGATCAACACCATTTTCAGAGGCCTCAGAATTTGAAATCTTGTTCCAAGCAATGATTGCAACATCACCATTTTCCATCATAAGAACATCATGGTGAGAGCAGTAAGCATCACTTGAATAATTATATGTCCAACTTAAATCTCCATCACTGTTGAATAACTTCACTATTCCTGCACTTCCCTTATCGGTCCAACCATCTTCATCATTATCAAAAGAACCAAGGATTGAGCCATCATCTAGTATCTGAGCATCAAGAGCAATTTTACTTTCTGTATCAAAACTGAAGACTTTGTTTCCATCCATATCGACAAGATATACTTCAGTTCCATCGATTGGAGCTATCAGGCTATATCCATCATCAATTTCATCTTTATAAGAAACAACAACTTCTGATTTAACGGCTTCTGTATTTGCTGCTATCATATCATTTTTTACAACGCCAATTTGACTTGCATCTTTCAATGAGTTCATTGAAATGGTTATCTCTTCCTCTGTCAGCATGGAATCAGAGTTGGTATCAATTTGATCAAACATCTGCAAGATAGGGCCCTGTGCTTCATTTCTGCTGATCTTATCATCACCGTCTTTGTCCATAGAGTTTATTATAGATTTTGCATCCATCGTCTGACTTTGACCTTGCTCTTGATTACTTTTAGGAACTTGTGAGCTTATGAAAACTGTCAATTCATCAATAGATATGAATCCATCACCATCAGTATCTATAGATTCAAAACTATCTGACAGTGGACCTTTGGCTTCAGACAAACTTATTTGATCATCTCCATCAGCGTCCAAGGCTTTCATAACTGATGCAGCATCTACATTGCTACCTTGACTTTGATTCATCTGAGGACCTGATTGATTCTGTCCCTGGCCCATCTGAGATTGTCCCATCTGTGATTGGCCACCCTGCTGTCCCATGCTACTATCTCTGTAACTCTTGAGTTCAGTCTGGGATAAATATCCATCACTGTTGGAATCAATTTCATCAAAGCTATCAAGCAAGATACCTTCTGCCTCATCTCTGCTTATGAGGCCATCACCATCAACATCCATTTCAGATGGGTCTTGACCTTCCATCTGAGATGGACCTCTTTGTTCATCATTGCTTGTAGATGAACAACTTGCACCTGTTGCAATTATAAGTGTCATCAAAAAAATTAAGTAATTTCTTTTTTTCATTGTTGAGTAATCTCCTTCTCAATTCAATTTGAGTATAGGAGATAAAAATAAAGTAAGATATATTTTTTTCTAAAACTACATATTTTTACATTTATATACTTATCAATCACATAAAAGTCTATAATTTATGAACTACATCTTCTTTTTTGTCTTTTTTAAGAAATCAAAGATAGGAACACGATTGAGCAAATATATCACGATTGTCAATACGATTGAGATTGTTCCAATTACAAGAAATATCAAGAAGTTTCTCAAAGTTGAACCACCAACAAACCATGAAGGAGATGTAGAATGATATGCATACATACCAATCATTAAAGGAACATTCAGAAGCATTGCTCTAATGAGGGTTTTGAAAAAATGCTTAAAATTGAAACTTGCATGCAAAAAATAAAGGTAGATCACAAGTGCTGTTGAAGCAGATATGTTGTTTGCAATAGCTAAAGATTTTATTCCAATCCCATTTTTTATCAGCAGATATGATAGAAGAGCATCCAATGATGCCTGTATCACTGTTACTTTTAATGTAAGTTTGGCTCTCGAGCGTGATAAAGCAACTCTGATCATCAGTCCATTGAGACCAACAATTGTGAGTCCTGCTAAAAAATGATACAGGATTTCAGCTGTTAAAAGGGTATCGTCATATGTGAACAAACCATTCTGTAGGACTACAGCTACAGTCTCTTTGCTCAGTGACATAAGGGCAATTGATGCTGGTATGAATAAAAAAAGCATGCTATCAGAAGCATCTGATAGACTCTTTTTAAAAGACCTCTCATCTTTATCTGCAAAGAAGCGCGATAGATCTGGGAAGCACACAGTTGCAATTCCTGTAAAAATAATTCCATATGGTGCAGAGAAGAAAATCATTGAGTTTGAAAATGCTGTAGCAGAACCTGTGCTCAATGTTGTTGAGAGATATGCGGAGTACTGCTGTGATGCAAGAAGTGCCAAATTCGAAAGAATGATCTGCAACCACACTTTCAGTACATGCTTGAACTCTTCATTTTTGAATAAAAGTGAGATACGGACTCTATAATCTAACTTCAACACAAAAATCAGAGTGAATATCAGCTGAACAGCAGAAGATAGAACAACTCCATATGCCATGGACATAGCGCCCAATGAATCACTGAAATTGTATACGAAGAAAATCAAAACGATATTAAAGAATAAAGGTGCAATCCCATAAGGGATGAATCTTTTTTCATACTGCAAGATTGAGGCAAAAATTGTTGAAAGAGATATCAATGCCAAAAAACCTATGAAGTATGGAAGCAACTGTCCACCAAGGACAGTTCCTTCTGTATTGAAATCACTGATGAAAGAAAATATTTGTTTTCCAAATATTGAAAATACAAGTATCAGTAAAACGAACAAAATAATTTGAAAGCTCATTATCAAACTTAATAATGTATTTCTGTCTCTCTTCTCTTTAATCTTGCTTAAAGAAGGAATGAAAGCGGTGTTCATTGCACCTTCAGCAAATAACTTTCTGAAGTTATTTGGAAGGTAATAAGCTGTGTTGATTACATCTGCTGTCAATCCTGCACCGAAAACACTTGTAATGACACGTGCCTTCACTATCCCGAGCAAACGAGATAGTAAAGTGAAGATCATCAGGTAAAATGAGCTCTTGGAATTGTTATTTTGAGTAGAATCTTTCAAGGTAATCCTTCTTAAATTGTGCAAAGCGATCTTCTTTGATTGCTTCTCGAATTCTTTCCATGAAGTTATATAGATATGTCAAATTGTGCTCTGTTGCAAGCATTCCTCCAAGCATCTCTCCTGTTTTTACCATGTGATGCATATATGCTCTTGAATATTTCTGACATGCAGTACATGTACAACCTTCTTGAATTGGACCATGGTCAAATTTATGAATTGCCTTTTTGAGTGTTACAACTCCATCATCTGTAAATACAGCTCCATTTCTAGCCATACGTGTAGCCAAAACACAATCAAATAGATCAATTCCATTTTCAACAGCTGCTAGAATATAATCTGGTGATCCAATTCCCATAACATATCTTGGTTTCTTATCATCAACATATTCTGCTGTATAAGAAAGATAATCATAAAATTGGTTCTTCTCCTCACCTACAGATAGACCACCAATTGCTATTCCAGGGAAATCTAAGGATGAGATATACTCAGCACTTTCTTTTCTTAAGTCTTTATAGAAGTTACCTTGAACAATACCAAACATATTACCTTTAAAGCCTTCTAAATTCTCCCCGTACTCACGTGCTGTTTTTGCCCAAGCATGTGTGGTATTCATAGCTTCCTTAGCAGCTCTGTAAGGTATCTCTGGAGGTGTGCATACGTCTAAAACCATGCAGATATCAGAGCCAATGCTCTTTTGTATATCAATAACTTTCTTTGGTGTGAATACGTGTTTTGAACCATCAATGTGTGATTGGAAATGAACACCACCTTCTTTAATTTTTCTCAATCCAGAAAGAGAAAAAACCTGGAATCCACCACTATCTGTTAAAATATTTCCATCCCAGTTGGAAAAATTTCTTAATCCGCCAAAACTATCCAAAACTTCAGTACCAGGTCTTAGGTATAGATGGTAAGTATTTCCTAATATAAGATTGTAACCAATCTTTTTAACGTTATCATGATAAATACCCTTTACAGTACCATTTGTTCCAACCGGCATAAACGCAGGTGTCTGAACAACGCCATGATCAAGAGTAACAGTTCCAAGACGAGCTTTTGTTGTTTTGTCTTGGTGAATTTTTGTGTACAGTTGTTTCACTATATTATCCTTATAATTTTATTTCTTTTTATTTTATATTAATTACTTCGCCCACTTATTTTATTTAAAAGCAAAGTAAAAATTGCAACAATTGCATATGGTATCAACATTGAATATATAGGATGCATGACACCTTGTCGAGTCATAATCTGCAAGAGCATCTTAGCAACATAATAAATCACCGCAAGAAAAATCGAATTGAATATTGCAAATAAGAATACGTTCTTTTTTCCTCTGTAATTTATACTGATGGCTATTGCCACCATAACAAATGCAGTGAAAGCCCTGAACAATCTGTCATAGAATTCTGTGCAGTTAACATACCACGAAGTTTTATCATATATCTTCTGTTGCTGCAGATATTTGATAGCACTGTTTAACTCTAGAGTATCAATATCATTTGAGAGGTTTCTGAACAGGTTTGGATCTAAATTGACATTCTCATTTTCAAATGTTGATAGGACCTTCTGCTCAATAGATGTTTTATCTGAGTTCACCTCGCTGATAACGGCATCTAAAAATATCCAATCGTTTTTATCTTCATTCCATATTGCAGTGGGACTATCGAGTCGATAAAGAAGATTTCCATCATCATCCATTTTAACAAGAATCACATTTCTCAGTTCTTTTTTCTCTTCTCTATAATAGGAAGCATAAATTACATAATTTTCTTGAGAATCACTCATTGCTATATTCGAATTATTTAATGTATTGTCATTTGAATTGAACAGCTCTCTTTTAAGAGCAGCCCTATCTACTTTGGTATCAAGACTTATGTTCTCATTTACAAATGAAAAAATTGCTGCTATAAAAATACCAACAAACAAAATTGGTCTCACAACACGGGTGTATGAGATTCCACTGCTCAAAAGAGCTATCATTTCATTTGTTGAAAATAATTGAGACAAAAAAAATGTAACTGAGAACAAGACTGTGGGAGGAAGTACCAACAGAGATGCTTCAGGAATGTATAATAAGGTAACCTTCAATATATTCAATACAGATATTTCATTTTGTACATAAGAATCAAGATTTGTAAATAAATCTACAGATAGCAGCAGCAATATGCACAGCAGCAATGTAGATACAAAAATTTTCAGTACTGATGTCATTATATGTTTGTTTAATATACTCATTAATTTCTAAAGACCTTTATCATGAGAAGCGATAGAACAAATATTATTATATTTGGTGCCCACATCAGAAATGCTGGATTTAAAGCAGAACTGAATATCTTGAGCTGTGCAAAAAATAACATATACCAATAAAATACTGCAACCAACATACTAATTGCAAATCCAACCAACTTTCCATGTTTGAATTTGATATATGAAAGAGGGAATGTCATGAAGACAAGGAAGAAACAGGCTGCACTCAATGCAAACTTTTTGTTCAATTCGGCCCTGTAATATTGAAGATAAAAATCAATTGGTCGATCTGTTTCATTCTGCAAATCATAGTAACTGTTATCAATATTCATTACATCAACCGAAGAATTGGAGATTACAGTGTCAGTAGCTTTTGCCATTTTCAATTCTTTTTCATCTCTATCTTTCACCCAATCCTCAACATTGAGTTCTAATTTTGACTTATTAGCTTTTATTTTTGTCATCAGATCTACTGTAGAGAGATTGGAAGGTGCCGTTGAGGTCAATGATGGAACCTGTGATGAAAAATCAATGTAAAAGACCACCTTGCTGCTGTCAGCAATGCTCCAATTATTGCTATCACCATCATCAGTGGTGATTACAGTTGGATCAATCAATTCAAGAGAGTAGATATAATTTTGAATGTCAATTAACTTGAGAATCCCTTTATGAGCGGTGATCACCTGTGATGAGGAGCTCTGCTTTCTATCAAAAATAACAATATCTTCAATATTTGAGCCATCAACCTTTCCATTTGAGATAACTATGTCACCAAATGTTGTACTTGTGTTGCTATCCAATTCAATAGAAGGCATCTTTGTAAGTAAAGTTTTATAGAGCTGCTGGTACTTAACCGCAGAGTACGGAAGAAGTATATCTGCAACAGTGAATGTTATTGCCGACAATAAAATAGCTAGAATGATGATTGATGTGTATATCTTCTTCATAGATATACCAAGTGATCTCAAAGCAAGGATTTCATTTCCACTTGCAAGATCTGCAATTATCATGGAAGCTCCACTGAGAGATGCAAAAGGAAATGTATACAGCAAAAACTGAGGTATTGCCAGAATGACTATTTGAATCATTGATTTGAAATCAACATTACTCAGAAGTACTTTTCTTGCTAGAAGTAATATTTGGTTTACAAAAAATATAAAAAAGAAAAAAACAAAAGCCACGGCAAACGAAACAAGGTATTGTTTACCAATATACTTGTATAAGATTGCGTGACTTTTCTTGTTACTGAGAGATTGCAAATCTAGACTCCAGTTGAACCAAAGCCCCCTTCGCCTCTTTCAGTATCAAGCAGGGAGGAAACTTCCTCAAATTTTGCATTTACAACAGGTGCAATAACAACCTGTGCAATTCTTTCTTTATCATTAATAACGAAATCCTTCTTACCATGATTGATCAAAATAATTTTGACCTCTCCGCGATAATCAGCATCAATTGTTCCAGGGCTATTCAATACAGTCACACCATATTTAGCAGCAAGACCAGAGCGAGGTCTGATCTGTGCTTCATAGCCACTTTGAATTGCCATTTTAATTCCAGTAGGAATTAAAGCGAATTCGCCACTCTTCAAAACAAATGGCTCTGAGAGCTTAGCTGAGATATCAAAGCCAGCGCTCAAAGCGGTCTTCTGTAAAGGAAGACTTACGCCATCTTCCTTTACGATTTTTACTATTACTTCCTGCATTATTTTGTATCTTTAGCAGGTCTTCTTGAAGGTTTTTCAACTTTACCTAAGTCGATTAAAGCATCAACATAAGATAAGTTCAATCTACCCTGTCTATCAACTTCCATCAACTTAATTGGAATTTCTTGTCCAACTTTCAATACGTCTTCAACGTTATTAACACGTTTGACATCAAGTTTGGAAATATGACAAAGTCCTTCTTTACCAGGTAGAATTTCAACAAATGCACCAAAGTCCATAATCTTCTTAACAGTACCATTGTAGATATGACCTACTTCTGGTTCTTCAATAATAGATTTTACAAGTTCTTTAGCAGCTTTTGCACTTGCGGCATTCTTACCATAAATAGTAACTGTACCGTCATCAGCGATGTTTACTTCTGCACCAGTTTGAGCTGCGATACCCTTGATAGTTTTACCACCTGTACCGATAACTGCACCAATTTTATCCTCAGCAACCTTCATTGATAGAATAGCTGGAGCATTTTCATTGATTTTTTCTCTTGGAGCTGAAACAGATTCTTTCATGATTCCTAGAATATGTAATCTGCCGTCTTTAGCCTGACTTAGAGCTTTGCTCATAATTTCAGGAGTAACACCAGCAATTTTGATATCCATCTGGAAAGCAGTGATACCATCTTCAGTACCAGTTACCTTAAAGTCCATATCACCAAGGTGATCTTCTTCACCTAAGATATCAGATAGAACAACATATCTTTCGTAGTCTGCACCACTTGTGATAAGTCCCATAGCAATACCTGCAACAGGTTTCTTAAGAGGAACACCAGCATCCATTAATGATAGACAACCACCACAAACTGAAGCCATTGATGATGAACCATTTGATTCCATGATATCAGATACAACACGAATTGTGTAAGGGAATTCTTCTTGTGTTGGAAGTACAGCTTTTAAAGCTCTCCAAGCAAGATGTCCGTGTCCAATTTCTCTTCTACCTGTATTCAATCTACCACATTCACCTACAGAGTATGGAGGGAAGTTATAGTGAAGCATGAAGTTAGAGAAGTGTTTGTCTCCATCAATATCATCAAACATCTGAGCATCAGATGCAGCACCTAAAGTTGTAGTTGCTAATGATTGAGTTTCACCTCTTGTGAATAATGCAGAACCGTGTGTCTTTGGAAGAACTCCAACTTCACATGTAATAGGTCTGATTTCTGTAACAGATCTACCATCAGTTCTAACGCCTTCATCAAGAATAGAAGATCTCAAGATTGTATATTCTAAATCTTCATATAATGCAGCTAATTGACCAGGTCTCTTATCATCTGCTGCAATTTCTTCAGCAAACTTTTCACCAATGTTTTTATG
The DNA here is from genome assembly GCA_041595335.1 of Sphaerochaetaceae bacterium. Classification (GTDB taxonomy): domain Bacteria; phylum Spirochaetota; class Spirochaetia; order Sphaerochaetales; family Sphaerochaetaceae; genus Pleomorphochaeta. The sequence goes on along the minus strand of JBFHKM010000020.1, from coordinate 8,912 downwards.
TGCAGCATCAAGTGCAGCATATCTCAACATCTTACCTTTAACAAAAGATGCTTCTTTAACTAATGGAGTTGCATATTCTCTTACAGGTTCTAACCATGATAAATCTTCTTCAATTTTCAATACTGGAAGTTTTTCTTTACCAGCAAGCTCTTTTAATTCTAATTGAGCTTTACAGATATCTTTAATTACTGGGTGAGCAATAGCGATTGCATCAAGCATATCTTGTTCAGATACTTCTTTAGCTCCACCTTCAACCATTGTGATACCAACCATGGTACCTGCTACAACGATTTCTAATTCAGAGCTTTCAATCTGTTGAAAAGTTGGGTTGATGATATATTTGCCATCAACTTTTGCAACTCTTACAGCAGCAATAGGACCATCAAATGGAATATCACTGATTGTTACAGCAGCACTTGCAGCGTTAATTGCGATGATGTCTGGTGTGTTGATTTGGTCAGTTGAAACAACTGTTGGTACAATTTGAATTTCACGACCGAAAGCTTTGTCAAACAAAGGTCTCAATGGTCTATCAATCAAACGACTTACCAAAATTTCTTTGTCTTTTGCTCTACCTTCTCTTTTTAAGTAACCACCTGGGATTTTACCAGCAGCATAGTACTTTTCATTATATTCAACTTGTAGTGGAACATAATCTAAAGGTTGTGTTGGTTCGTGACCACAACATGCAGTTGCAATAACAGCACTACCTTCATAATGAGCATAAACTGCGCCGCTTGTTTGCTTTGCAATTTTTCCAGTTTCAAACACTAGCTCTGCATCACCGATGCGAACGCTTGCTTTTTTTGTTTCAAACATTTCTTATTCCTTATTCTTTATTCTTTTACATTCTTTATAATAGTTCTTTTTATTTCTTTTGAAACCAGTCCTATTTGTATAAATAACATTATCTATTATTTTTGAATCTTTTTCAATGATAAATTTATTGTGTAGCAAATAAAAAAACTCGCTTCCAACAAAGGTTACGAGTTTTTTGTATTGAAGTTGTATTACTTTCTGATTCCAAGTTCTGCAATCAAAGTTCTATAAGCATCAATGTCATTCTTGCTTAAGTAACGAAGAAGACGTCTTCTTTGACCAACCATCTGTAATAAACCACGACGTGATGCATGATCTTTAGGATTAGCTTTGAAGTGACCCTGTAGGTCGTTGATACGAGCTGTTAATAATGCGATTTGTACTTGAGTACTTCCAGTGTTTGCTTCGCTACCGCCAAATTTAGCGATAATTTCTTCTTTTGCTTCTTTTGCTAGCATAAAAATTACCCTCTTTTTTGAACAAAGTTCAAAAATCTATTATTTTCGAAAGAATCAGATATTGGACTGATTTTTAACATGTCATCAACAATTTCAATTGTTGTTTTCATATCTGTATCTGCCCAAACACCATCATAAACTCCTTGTTCTGGAACAAGTTGATTAAGATCTTCTTTCTTTATCAATAATTCGCCACCGAAAGATTGAGAAGGTGTTAACCTCAAATCCAGCTGATACGAATTACCGAGCAATATTCGAACTACGTCCAAATTGCCCTCAATGATTAGTTTTCTCAACATTGAACTGCTAATTACCTCTCCGTCAGTATTCAATACTGGCTTTGTGATAATCACCTTAGAGCCCTGTTGAAATTGGTTCATGATTCTCTCTATCTCTGCAGGACCAGCTTGATTCTTTAGAGATCCAAGTTTGAAATCTTCACCAACAACTAATTTATCTACTTTTAACTTAGTGTATAAAAGTGAGATAAACTCACTTGCACTAAGATTACGTATTTCAGGAGAAAAGTCAATAATCACCTGAAGTTTAAACCCTATTTTTTCGAACAATCTTTTTCTTTGTTCAAATGTATTCAGTGCTTTAACATTTTTCTGTCTTCCTACTGCCATTTTAGGGTTTTTATCAAATGTCATGATAACAGGAAAGTCAGATCCATTTATACATTTCTTGAATATCTTTTGATGTCCAAGATGCACACCATCAAAAACACCAATACATAGTGAAACATTTTCTGAGATTACAGAAGGACTTTTGAGCCATTCACTAAATATTACTGTATCCATTCTTTCTACTACTTTTTTTATCTATCGAAACATGGATGGATTTGAGATATTATTGTATCAACTTCACCATCTAATCGCTGTGAAACAACACAACGAAGAACTTTATCTGGGGTATAGATTGCTCCATACCTTGAATTCTCTGCTTCTCGTATCGTTATAAGTTCTTTTCTCTCAGGTCGTCGTCCATTTGATAAATAAAACAATTTATCAGCACTTATTTCATATAATGATACATTGTCCATTTGTGAAATAAGAAAATCTGTTTTGCTGCACATATCAAGCATTTTTTCTGTATCATCTGCCTTAACAGCATCTTCAACTTTAAAAGGGCCAACCTCAGTTCGCTCAAGAGCAATCAAGTGACCACGACTTCCACATTCAAGAGCCAAATCTCTTGCAATAGATCTTATATAAGTTCCTTTTGATACTTTTATTGAACAAACTAAATCACGACCGTCATAACTTATTATATCAAAATCATAAATTGTAACTGGTCGTTTGTTCATTTCAACTTCTTTGCCTGATCTTGCAATTTCATAAGCTCGCTTGCCATTTACGTGGATAGCGGAATATAAAGGAGGAGCCTGGAGGATCTCTCCTAAAAACTTTTCCTTTACAGCTTTTTCAATTTGCTCTAGAGTGGGTTTTGCAGCAGTTGCTATTACCTCTCCCTCAGGATCTAAAGTTTCAGTTTCCTCTCCAAAACGGATTGTAGCTGTATACTTTTTATCTAAAGTTGAAAAAAGAACATTCAATTTGGTCATAGAACCAGTAAGAACTATCATAAGGCCATGGGCAAACTTATCAAGTGTACCCGTATGGCCTACTTTCTTATCGATTTTACGTTTGATTGCCCCAAGTGATCTGAAACTGGTCACACCACTTGGTTTATCTATCAATAAAATATGCGAATTATTTCCCATCTTTTACCAACGAATCTATTAAATGATTGATCTTCTGAGCTTTCTCATAAGATGTATCAGCTTTAAAGGTAAGTTTTGGAGTATTTCTAGTTCCAAGGAACTTACCAATTCTGCCCTGAATGAAAGGAGCTGCATTCTGCAGTCCTTCCACACTTTTATTAAGAGATCCATCGTCAAGGAATGAAGAAATATACACAACTGCATAAGCATTATCGTGGGAAAGACTAACTTTTGAAACGCTAACTAAAGTGCTGACGTTATGATTTTTAATCTCTCCTTGTACGATCAATGTGCTTATAGCCTCTATCAATTTTGCTTCTATTCTAGCTTGACTATATTTACTCATTATTTTTTACTACCTTGATCCAATTTTCTTGCAATTTTTTCCGTTTCAATTATTTCTAAGATATCTCCTGATTTAAGGTCTTGGAAGTTTTCAAGTCCAATACCACATTCATATCCCATTGTAACTTCTTTAGCATCATCTTTGAATCTCTTCAATGATGTAAGTTTGATTAAGTTCTTGCTCAATTGAATGTTATCTCTGATGACCTTAACTAAGCTATTTCTCTTAACCTTACCTTCTGTAACGTAACAACCTGCAATAAGACCAATTCTTGGTACTTTGAAGGTATCTCTAACTTCAACTTTACCAATTTCAACTTCTTTAATGATTGGAGACAACATACCTTCCATTGCGGCAGTAACATCATCAACTACATCATAAATAACATTGTATTTTCTGATCTCAACTTTTTCTTGTTCAGCTAAAACCAATGCTCTAGGAGTAGGTCTTACATTAAATCCGATAACTAGAGCTTCTGAAGCGGAAGCCAAAGTAATATCACTTTCAATAATTGCACCAGCTGATGATCTGATTACATTCAATCTGATTTCAGGAGTTGATAATTTTTCAAGTGTACCTTGAAGTGCTTCTACAGAACCCTGTACATCACCCTTAATGATAACATTGAAGGATTGGATAGAACCTTCTTGTACCTTTGCAAATAATGTATCAAGAGTGAACTTATTAGTAGCACTTGTGCCCATTCTCTTAAGTTCTTGTCTCTTAGCACCAACCTGTCTAGCCTGTTTCTCATCCTCAGTAACCTGGAATGGATCACCTGCAGAAGGAATATCAGATAAACCGATAATCTCAACAGGAGTAGCAGGACCTGCTTCTTCTATTTGAACACCCTTATCGTTAAACATTGCTCTTACACGACCTGGATAAATACCAGCTACGTAATAATCGCCTTTATGTATTGTACCCTTTTCAATAAGAACAGTAGCTACAGTACCACGACCTTGGTCAATTCTAGATTCAATAATTTTACCTTCAGCTCTAGTATTTGGGTTAGCAGTTAACTCAAGAATTTCAGTTTCTAATAAAATAGAATCCAATAATTCTTCAATACCTTGCTTCTTCAATGCAGAAATCTCACAGTATAATGTTGAACCACCCCATGCTTCTGGCATCAAGCCAAGATCGGATAATTGTTGCATTACTCTTTCAGGATTTGCATCTGGTAAATCACATTTATTAACAGCAACGATGATAGGTACTTTTGCAGCTTTTGCATGATCTACAGCTTCACGTGTCTGAGGCATCACACCATCATTTGCAGCTACTACCAATACAACAATATCAGTAATTTGTGCACCACGGGCTCTCATCATTGTAAATGCTTCGTGTCCTGGAGTATCTAAGAATACAATTTCGCCTTTATTTTTGTAGTTTACTTTGTAGGCACCAATGTGCTGAGTAATACCACCAAATTCGCCACCAACAACATCTGTTGATCTGATTGCATCCAATAATTTTGTTTTACCATGGTCAACGTGTCCCATGATTGTAACAATTGGAGCTCTAGGTTCTAATTCTTCTTCACTATCTTCTTCACTTTCAATGATTGTTTCATCATATAAAGATACAAGATTAACTTTACAGTTGAACTCTTCAGCAATAATTGCAGCAGTATCATGGTCGATTTGTTGGTTGATTGTAACCATCATACCCATACCAAATAATTTAGCAATGATATCATTAGCTTTCAAATTCATCTTTTTAGCTAGATCTGCAACAGTAATAGATTCCATCATATCGATTGATTTTGGTACTGAAGCTAAAGCTGCAGCTGCCTGTTCTCTCTTCTTCTGTAGTTGGAATTCTTTTTCCTGTGATGCATCTCTTCTCTGGTAAGAACTGTTAGATCTTCTCTTATTGAAGGTCTTCTTGGTGCTCTTTCCTGAGCCAATTGTCTGTGGTGCAGAACCATTGTTGCCATTAGAGTTTCTATTATTGAAACCGCCAGCTGGTCTACCACCATTACGATTGAATCCACCACCATTATAACCACCTGAAGGTCTGTTACCATTATAACCACCTGAAGGTCTGTTACCATTGTAGCCACCACCTGCTGGTCTGTTGCCGTTATAGCCACCACCTGCTGGCCTGTTGCCGTTGTAGCCACCACCTGCTGGTCTGTTACCGTTATAGCCACCACCTGCTGGTCTGTTGCCGTTGTAACCGCCGCCTGCTGGTCTGTTACCGTTGTAACCACCACCTGCTGGTCTGTTACCGTTGTAACCACCGCCTGCTGGTCTGCTACCGTTGTAACCACCACCTGCTGGTCTGCTACCGTTGTAACCACCTTGGTTGTTGCCTTGGTAACCACCACGATTGTTGTATCCACCCTGGTTATTGCCCTGGTATCCACCTTGGTTGTTGCCTTGGTATCCGCCCTGATTATTTCCTTGGTATCCACCTTGGTTGTTGCCCTGATATCCACCACGATTGTTACCTTGGTATCCACCCTGACCGTTGTTATTTCTATTATAACCACCACGGTTGTTATTTCTTCCATCTACACGTTTACCACCAACAGTACCTGCAACTCTTGGACCTACTGAAGGAACTTTGCTTTCAACAACAGCACCTTTAGGGTTTTTGCTCTGCCATTCAGCATGAGCTTTTGCAGTCTGTCCTTGGTTAGGAACAGGAGGTAATTCACTCGATCTAATAATGACCGGACCTGTATGTAATGGAGAAGTTCCTTTTGCAAATGTATGACCTTTTAACTTGGTTGATACATGCAATGTTTTCTTCTTAACACCAGTTTTACTATGTGCTATAGTACCTGTTTTAATATCAGCCTTAGCTGCAGTTGCTGAAGGTTTTTTTGCACCCATTTCAGGTGTTTTTGTTCCAGCAGTACTTTGCACAGTTGCTGTCTTAGATTGAGGTTTTACTTTAACCACTCTCTTTTTAACAACAACAACTTTTTTCTTTTCAATTTTCTGTGTAGCGCTTGGGGTCTGAGGCTCTCTCTTTTCTTCGTCTTTTGTCTCAGGTTGCTTTGCTGCACCTACACCTTTAATTAAAGTTGCTTTTTTATCACTCATATATATTCGCTTATTCCTCACTCTCTTCAACTGTCTCAAATGATAAACCTGTACCACAATTTGGACATTCTGTCATGTCGACTGTAATCGGATGTCCACAATTTGGACAAACATACTCTTCTTCATCTTCTTCTGTTTCTTCTACAATATCAACATACTGTAAAATAACATCTCTAAGTGATTTTCTCTCTTCATCAGTGAAATCACCAAATGCTGCAAAATCTTCATCCGTTAGGTTTACATACTCTTCAACAGTGTAAACATCATGGAATTGAAGTTTTTGAACGATATTTTTGTCAATTGGAAGTTCTGATAATTCAATTTCATCAGCAGAGATACCTGTATCTTTTTCTTCTTCTTCAACATTTTGTTCAACAGTCTGAGTTTCAGCTTGTGCAGCAACCATACCATCTTCTTCGAGTCCTGCTTCAGGATTATCATTGAAGAATGCTTCTGCTCTGTCCCTTGCATCAGTTGGGATATTCATAGCTTGGAATTCAGCTGGAGTTTTTACATCAATATTCCAGTCACAAAGTTTTTTAGCAAGTTTAACATTCAAACCACCCTTACCAATTGCAAGAGATAATTGTGATTCATCTACAATTGCTATTGCTCTATAAGTAAGTCTGTCAGTTACAACTACATCTATAACCTGTGCAGGAGATAATGCGTTCATAATAAAATTAACGGGATTTGGATCAAAGTTCAATACATCGATTTTTTCACCCTCAATTTCTTTAATTATAGTTTGAATTCTAATACCTCTCAAACCAACAAGAGAACCAACAGGATCTATATCAGTAGTTGAGGATCTAACTGCAACTTTGGTTCTGTAACCAGCTTCTCTTGCAATTCTTACAATTTCAACCTGGCCCTGTCCAATTTCTGGTACTTCTAATTCAAACAATTGTCTTACAAGTTCAGGAGATGTTCTAGATAAAATAACTCTTACACCTCTATCACCCTTTTCAACTTTCTCTACATAACATTTGATTTTATCATCTTGAGAGTAACTCTCACGTGGTGATTGCAAACGTCCAGGAAGAATACCTTCTGTAGAACCGATATTAACAAAAATATCACCTCTAACTTGACGGTTGAAGTAACCGTTGATAATCAATCCTTCTTTACATTTAAATTCACTGTAGATGGAATCTTTTTGAATGTCTCTGAAACTCTGGTGAGCTTTCTGTTTTGCACTCTGAACGCTGATTCTATCAAATTCTTCGTTAATATCTAAAGGAATGAGAATAACATCACCAATTTCGGCTTCATCATTAAATTCTTGTGCATCATCAAGAGGAATTTCATTTAATTCATCATAATAGTTATCTTCATCAACTACCATTTTTTTGCAAGATAACTCAATAGAAGTTAAATCATCGCTGATTGTTACAATAGCATTGTCGTCGCTACCGTATTTTCTTTTATATGCAGCTTTTAGAATGTCTTCTACTGTTGCTACTACTAAATCCTGTGAGATACCACTTTCAACCATTTTTATAATTGAATCGCCTATTTTACTTGGCATGTTTCTTCTCCTCCCAAATATATTCTAATTTAGCTTTTTGAATTGTTTCAAATTTTAATACTAAGTTCTTATCGATGGACTTATTGTCTGCATCTAAGCAAGATGTCAGAACCAAACTCTCATCATCCACATTTTCTATTATACCAGATACCCAAGCACCTAGAAGTAAATCATAAACTCTCACTCTTTTACCTTTAAATAGGGTAAATTCATAAGCATCTCTGATTTTTCTTTGTAACCCTGGAGTTGAAACTTCCAAATTTAAATCAGTTTCTGGAGCCAATCTCAATTCCATGCGGGTTCTAATCAATCTAAAGACTTTCGCAGTCTCATCTACTCCAACCTCGCCTTCCTTCAATTTTACAATACAGCTAATCTTGCATTCATAAGGAGTCTCTTGAGACTCAATATCTACCAAGGTTACATTCATCGCATCCAGGAGAGGCGAAAATTCCTCAAAAAGAGGATCTAGAGTGATACATTTTTTCATAAAATATTTTTTCCTATATTAATTTTTACAATAATAAGGGGACCTGCATTTTTGCGGTCCCCCAAAAATCTAATATTCAACTGTCTGTATCTTAGACCGAGAGCCTTTCTTTGTCAATAGATAAAGTTAAGGTATATCTAAAATGCTATACATATATATATTTACTTATCCGATATAAAGTTACATAATCGCATAAATATACATTTTTTGCATATTTTCTCAAATCTAGCAAGTTCTCATCAATACCCTATTTTATATAGGGGTAAAAAAGAATTTTTACAAAATTGAATATCTTATTTTTTTTCAATATTTTCAATATTTTCTAATTAATTCTCACATTCATCCATCTCATCCTGCAATTTCTGAAGAAAGATCATCGCCTGAAGTGGTGTCGATTGAGTGAGATCAAAGCTCTTGAGATCATTCAAAACAGGGTTGTAATCAACACCTTCATCTTCATCATCTCTCTCTATCTCATCAAGC